>JAYUYY010000513.1:0-5242 GCA_043752225.1 Sandaracinaceae bacterium
CTTTCCCGCCGTTACACCCAGCAAGCGAGACCGCCCATGACCCCTGTAAGCTCGACCGAGATGACGACGCCCAGCAGCACGACGCCCAGCAGCACGCCCGCCGCGGCTCCCACCGCAGAGCCGGTGAAAAGCCCCTACCTGCGCGGCAACTTCGCGCCGGTTACGACCGAGGTCACGCTCCAAGACCTGCGCGTGCGCGGCACGATCCCCAAAGAGCTGCAAGGCACGCTGCTGCGCAACGGCCCGAACCCCGCGGGCATGATCGACGCCGGCTACCACTGGTTCACCGGCGACGCGATGCTGCACGCGATCGAGCTCGAAGGCGGACGGGCGCGCTCGTATCGCAATCGCTGGGTGCGCACCTCGCGCCTCGAAGAGAAGCTCGGTTTGCCCGCGGCGCCGAAGAGCCCGCACGAGCCGTTCATCCAGGGCTCGGGCGCCGTCAACGTGATCGAGCACGGAGGGCGCGTGCTCGCGCTCGGCGAAGCTGGCTTACCGTTCGAGCTGAACCGCCAGCTCGACACGCTGCGCCAATACGACTTCGCAGGTGAGCTGCGCTCGAGCATGACCGCGCACCCGAAGGTCGATCCGGTCACCGGCGAGCTGTTCTTCTTCGGCTACGACGTCGGCCCGGTGCCGCTGCGCTATCACGTCGCCGACAAGACCGGCGCGCTCGTGCGCACCGTCGAGCTGCAGACCAAGCAGCCGGTGATGATGCACGACTTCGCGATCACCGAGACGCGCGCGATCTTCATGGACCTACCGGTCGTGTTCGATCTCGACATGGTCGCGCGCGGAACGAAGATGCCGTTTCGCTGGGAGGAGAGCTACGGCGCGCGCGTCGGCGTGATGCGGCGCGACGGAGATGGCAGCGACCTGCGCTGGATTACGATCCCGCTCTGCTACGTGTTCCACGTCTACAACGCGTACGACGACGGCCGCCGCATCGTGCTCGATGTCGTGGAGCATGAGCGCACGTTCGAGAACGCCGGCATGCTCGAAGAGCACACGTCTTCCGCGCCGCGCTGCGTGCGTTGGCTGATCGATCCCGATGCGGGCACGCTCGCGCGGACCGTCTTGCATGAAGGCGGAGAAGAAGTCGGCGAAGAGTTCCCGCGCATCGATCCGCGCCTGGTCGGCCGCAAGCATCGCTACGGCTACGCGGTGCAGACCGGCTGGGACAGCACGCTCGACTTCAAGGGCTTGCTCAAGCACGACTTCGATCAAGCCACGGTGCAGATCCACGACGTCGGCGCAGGCCGCTCCGCGAGCGAAGGCGTGTTCGTACCCGTGGGCAAAGGCGAAGACGAAGGCTACGTGCTCGCGCCGGTCTACGACTCGCGCACCCAGACGAGCGAAGTGTTGGTGATCGATGCGCAGCGCTTCACCGCACCGCCGGTCGCGGTGATCGAGCTCCCAGTGCGCATTCCGTTCGGCTTCCACGGCGACTTCGTGCACGGATGAGCACTGCTCGTTTGGCCCTCGACTGAGCGCTCGTCGCTACAAGATCGCTCCACTTGAGTTCGCGCGCGCGGGGCGATCCGCTTTTTTGCGCGCGCATTTCACGCTGGCACAGCGCTCGCTTGCAGGCTCGGCGAGCTGTTCGACGCGAGCTGCTCTATCAGGAGAGAAACATGGCACGTGCACCAAACTCATTCTTCGCGGCGCTGCTGATCACCTTCGGCATGAGCGCATGCAGCGACTCGGAGCCCGAGCACGTGCGCGCAGATCCGACCACCGGCGACGAGCAGTCGTACGCAGAAGCCGACGCGACTCCTGCGCCCGCGCGCGCGGCAGAGGCAGAGCTCGCGACCACGAAGGGCGTCGACTTCGAGGGCGAGGCCTCGTTCCAAGAGGTGCCCGAAGGCGTACGCGTGGTGCTCAAGCTGGATGGCGCAAAGCCGGGCAAGCGCGGCGTGCACGTGCATGAGCGCGGCGACTGCAGCGACATCTCGGCAAAGAGCATGGGCGAGCACTTCGCACCCGCGGGCAAGCACCACGGCTTGCCGCATTCCCCGGAGCGCCACCTCGGCGATCTAGGCAACATCACGATCGGCCCCGACGGAAAGGGCACGCTCGAGTACACGGTCGCGAAGGCCACGCTCGAGCCCAACGGGCGCGAGTCGTTCTTGGGCAAGGCGATCGTCGTTCACGCATCGGAAGACGTCGGCACCGAGCCGTCCGGCGCGTCCGGCGAACCGGTTGCATGCGGCGTGATCGAAGAGGCTTCGGCGCCGGCTCCCGAGCCCAGCCCGTAGCGGGGCGATGGCGATTTTTCGCTGGGACGTTCTTGCGCCCCGGAGCTCCGTGCGCAGGACTGTGAGCCGAAATGCACTACCCACAACGAATCCTGAGCGTTACGAGCTGTTCCATTCTGATGCTGAGCTGCGCGGCGATGGCGCCCGGCGCCGGCTCGAGCGAGAGCACCGCCGGTGCGGAGAACCTCGAGTCGAGCTGCGGCGGCGACTTCGGGGTGTCCGCTTCGGCGGCGAAGCTCGAGGGATTCCTGAGCGCATCTGCGGACTTCATGGCCAGCGCAGGTGAGCTCGAAGGCACCTTGCTCACCGCGTGCACCGACATGGGCGAAGAGCTCGGCGTCTCCGAAGCGGACATGAAGCCCAAGGGCGACGAGCCCGCGGTCAAGGCCGCATGCGGCGCGGCATCGGCGAAGCTGAGCGCCGAGCTGCAGGACCTCAAGGCGAGCGCGAAGCTCGATATCAAGATCGACGCCAAGCCCCCGCGTTGCGAAATCGATATGAACGCCTACGCCAAGTGCGCAGGCGAGTGCGATGCGAGCGTCGATCCCGGCAAGCTCGAGATGGAGTGCAAGGGCGGCGAGATCGTGGGCGAGTGCAAAGGCACGTGCTCGGGCGAGTGCAACGTCGATGGCAAGTGGGTGAACGCGAGCGGCGAGGCCAACGGCCAGTGCGGCGGCGAGTGCCGCGGCAAATGCAGCGTCGAGTTCGAAGCACCGCGCTGCACCGGTGAGGTCGAGCCGCCCAAGGTCGACGCGCAGTGCGAAGCCTCGTGCGACGCGAAGCTCGATGCGCACGCCAAGTGCGAGCCGGGCGAAGCCAAGGTCGCGTTCTCGGGCAAGGTCGACGGCAACATCGAGGAGCGCGCGAACAAAGTGAAGGCCGCGCTCGAGAGTAGCTGGGGCGCGATCGCTACGGCCCGCGCGAAGCTCGAGCGCTTGCGCGCGAGCGGCTCGGCGATGGTGCGCGCGGGCGGCGAAGTCCCGAAGGCCGTCGGCGACCTCGGCTTCAGCGCAGCGGCCTGCGCGACGCAGGCGGCTGCCGGCATCGTGAAGGCGAGCGCGTCGGTCAGCGTGTCATTCGAAGCGAGCGCATCGGTCTCAGGCGCAGCTTCCGGCTCGGCGGGCTGAAACGGCCTTGCGTGTCGCGCCTAGCGCTCGCTAATCGCGAGCGCTAGTGCGCGTGCGACAGAAGCTCTGCCGGTTTGCCTTAGATGTCCGCAGGCGCACCACGCATCGGTGAACGCGTCTGCGGACAGCGCGTCATGCAGGTCGAGCAAGCGCAGCGGAAGTGCTGACGCAGCGCGCGCGAGGCTCGCCGCATAGGTTTCTTGGTGCTCGAGCTCGCGCTGCATGCCTTCGCGTTTCAGCACCTCGGTCGCAAAGGGCGGCGCATAGAGCAAGAGCTGAATGTTCGCCGCCGCGGCCTCGCGCGCGAGCGAGCGCAGCGCTTCGG
This sequence comes from Sandaracinaceae bacterium, assembly GCA_043752225.1. Lineage (GTDB taxonomy): Bacteria > Myxococcota_A > Polyangia > Polyangiales > JAFGIB01 > JAYUYY01. The sequence continues at coordinate 3,711 of JAYUYY010000513.1, forward strand.
GCAGCACGACCTCGCGCGGCAGCGCTGCAACCTTGGTGCGGTACATGTAGCGCATGAACTCGCGGTTGATCGCCGGCTGCTCGGGACAGACCTCCGCGTTCTTCTCCGCTTGCATCAGCGCGTCACGACGCGCGCCAAAGCGCTGCGGATCGCGGATCGCCTCTGAAGCAGCGCTCGGCTGCACGCTCGCGGTCGAGCCGCGCAGCGCCGCGAGCAGCTCCGACGGCTGCGCCATTGCGAGCAGCAGATAGCCGAGCACGCGCGTGCGATCGCGTTGATCCGACGCCGAAACGTCCTCGATGCTGCCTGGGATCGCAGGCACGATCAGCACCTTCACCGCGCGCCGCGCGACCAACAAGCGCGCCTGCGCGATGTGCTCTGCGCTGCGCATCCCGCCGCTCGAAATGTCGCGAACCTTCATGGCGCGTTTGCCGGGCACGGCGAGCGCGGCGAGCTCGTCTTCCAGCATCGCGGCGAGATCGCGCAGATCGTCGTCGCAATGCGAGCGCGTGCGATTCATCGAGTTTCCAAACAGCACGACTTCCGCGCGACCGGTCGCCGCAAAGATCAACTGCGGCGCGATGGCGGTGCTCCCGAACGCGGACGCGAGCGAGCCGAGGCCTGCACCGATCAGCGTGCTCAGCACGACCGCAGCCACGAACGGCGCGCGCACACGGCGCTTGCGATCAGAAGTTGAAATAGAGGAACTCATCTTCGGTCATCAGGACCAGTGCGGCGCCGAGCGCAAAGCCGGTGAGCAGCGCCGTACGGTAGCCAAAACCTGCGAACCACCGCGCCGAGGGCCGGGGTGAAGGCGCAACACCCAACGCCGGCAGGTGATGCGAGAGCAACGTATGCGCGTTCGGCAGCGCGAGCGCGACCAGCAGCAACGCTCCGATGCGCACGATGCCATCGACCGGATCGCGCAAGCTCACGACCCACTTCGCGCTGGGGTGCAAGATCGACTGAAGCGGCGCAGGCAATAGACCCGCGAGCTGTGGGGGCACCTCGATCCGGTCGAAGTGGATCATCGCGCTGAGAATGCGCGCGGCGCCTTCGAAGGTTTGCGCGCGAAACAGCACCCACGCGGCGACGACCGACAGGAACGTGAGCGCCCAGTACACGTGCTGCGTCGCGGCCGTGCGGAGCTTCGAGCGCTCGGCGGTCGCGGACCAGCGCTCGCTGACGTGGCGGTACGCGTGGTTCACCCAGAGTAAGAGGCCGTGCAGCGCGCCCCACAACACGAAGTTAATCCCGGCGCCATGCCACATGCCGCCGAGCACCATCGTGATCATCAGGTTCACGTAGCGGCGGTTGCGGCCGTGGCGATTGCCGCCGAGCGGGACGTAGACATAATCGCGCAGGAAACGCGAGAGCGTGATGTGCCAGCGCCGCCAGAACTCGATGATGCTGCGGGCTTGGTACGGCGAGTCGAAGTTGAGCGGGAGCCGCACGCCGAACATCAAGCTGATGCCGAGCGCCATGTCGGAGTAGCCGCTGAAGTCGAAGTAGAGCTGCAGCGTGTACGCGAG
>JAYUYY010000514.1:0-5239 GCA_043752225.1 Sandaracinaceae bacterium
AGTACGCCTGCGGAAAGTTCCCCCACATTCGCAGGTCCGTGGTCGCGTAGTCTTCCGACATCAATCCGAGCGGAGAGAGCGTCGCGTAGACGTGCTGCATCACTGAAGCGGCTTCGGCGTGCCGGCCGACCGCGGCGAGCGCCTCGATTAACCAGAAGGTGCAGATCACAAACGCGACCTTCGGTTGGCCGAAGCCATCGTCGAGCTTGTAGCGGAACAGCCATCCGTCCTGCGTCAGTGCGTTGCGGATCGCTTGGATCGTCGAGTCGAGGCGCGGATCGTTGGCGGGCACGAAGCGCAGCACCGCCATCTGAAGCAGTGAGGCATCGAGATCGGTTCCGTCATAGTGGCCGACGAAGCTGCCCAGGCGTTCGCTCCACGCGTGCTTCACCACCTCGGCGTGAATGTGCTGCGCCGCAGCGCGCAGCTCGTGTTCGACCGCCGGCGCGTGACGCGCTGCGATGCTCGCCATCCGATCGACCGCGGCCCAGCACATCAAGCTCGAGAAGGTTTGCGGCTTCCACTCGGTGCGGTACTCCCAGATGCCTGCGTCGGGTGTGCCGGCGACGCGGATCGCTTTGCGCGCGAGGCGTTGGATCAGATCGAGCGTCGCGGGCGTGCGCTCCGCAGAAAAGCGTTCGTCCATGAACACCGGCGCCAGCGCGAGCACGGTCTCGCCGAAGATGTCGTGCTGCGCGTGCTTGGCTGCACCGTTGCCGATCCGCACCGGGCCCTCACCCGCGAAGCCGGGCCAATTCGGAAGGATCTGCTCTTCGAGATCGGAGGTGCCATCGATCCGATAGAGCGGCGCGAGATCGAGATCGGGTGCGCGCGCCGCGATGTTGACGAGGTACTGCACGAACTGCTCGCGCTCCTCGAAGTGACCGAGCAAGCGCAGCGCGCCGAGCGCGTAGTACGCGTCGCGCAACCAGCAGTAACGATAGTCCCACGTGCGCCCGCTACCTGGTGCTTCGGGGATCGACGTGGTCATCGACGCGACGATCGCGCCGGTGTCCTCGAAGCAGTGCAGCTTGAGCGTGAGCGCCGAACGGATCACCGCGTTCTGATAGGCCGGCGGGATGTTGCTGTGCTTCACCCAGCGCTGCCAGTAGCGCACCGTCTCGCCGAGGAAGCGCTCGCACAGCGGCGCGAGCGCTTCTTCGATCGGCGTGCCCCACGTGAGCACGAAGTGCTTGCGCTCGGTCAGCGCGAACGGTTGGTCCGAGCAATAGCTGAGTGGGAAATCGGTCGTCAGGCGCAGCCGGCTGGCGAAGCCTTCGAAGTCCAGGTGGTGCGAGCCTTGCTGCACGGCCGGCGCCGCTTTGCTCCAGCCGAGCACCGGCTGACAGCACACGCGGATCATCGGCGCACCGCGCAGCGGCTCGACGATCCGATAGAGCTGCGTCGGGCGAAACGCGCGATCGTGGAGCATGAAGCGCGGTGCGAAGTCGAGGATGCGGAAGGCACCGCTCTCGTCTTCGAACGTGGTCTCGAGCACGTTTGTGTTGTCGAGATAACGTTGCTTTCCGAACGCGCCGCTCGCGCTGCTGATCCGAAACGAGCCGCCATGCTCGTGGTCGAGCAGAGCTGCGAACACCGGCTCGGAATCGAAGCGCGGCAAGCAGCTCCAGACGATGGCGCCTGAGCGCTCGATCAGCGCCGAGACCTGACAGTTACCGATAAGGCCGAGGTCTTCGAGAAGAATTTGTCACCTTGGAGTGTTCGGGAATCAGCCCGTGTCTATGTGGGGGCAATGCGTCGTTCCGCTCGTTTCGCCCTAGCCCTGATCGTCGGGCTCGCGCTCATCACATGGATCGCGTCGTTGGCTGTGCACCGCACCACCTGGGAGTGGTTCGAGCGTGACCTAGGTCTACGCGCTGAGCTGGCTGTCAATGGGGCGCGTCGCGAGCTGCTGTCCGATTGGCGGGACTCGAGTCAAGCCAACCTGCGGTTTCGTCTGAGCGAGCTGACCCACGACGAGCACATCATCGCGGCCGCTGCATGCACGCGCGATCGCGTGATGTTGGCGCACACGAGCCAGTTTCCAAGTGAGCTGCGCTGCGACCAGCTCGCAGACCGAGTGCTTCCGACATCGGGTGACAAGCACTGGCGCTCGTGGATGGGCACGCACTCGGTGGGCGGAACCAAGGTGCATCTCAGTGCGCTGCCGCTCGCGAACGAAGGCGAGCCGGAGGGCTTTGTGATCTTGATCCAAGACCTCAGCTTCGCCGAGCGGCGCGAAGGCAAGACGCGGATGTTTTTGCTGATCGCGTTTGGCTTTCTCGCGGTCGCAGCATCGGGAGTCACCGCTGTCGCCGCGCGCCTCTCGTGGCGCAGCTGGAGCGAGGAGCTACGCAAGCTGCTCCGCAGTCGAATGCCGCGCGCGGAGTTTCAACCGCCGATCGGCGACGTGCGCGATCTGGTCGATCGCATCGTCGCCGAGCGCGAGACCGACCGCGAAGGCGGAACCTGGACGGCAGCTCGGCTCAAACAAACGCTCGAGCGCTATCTGCCGGGCGAGAAGGTCGTGCTCGTCGCCAATCGCGAGCCGTATCTGCACGAGCGCGTGGGTGAAGAGATCACCGTCTTCCATCCGGCGAGCGGCCTGGTGAGCGCGCTCGAGCCGGTGATGCGCGCGTGCTCGGGAACGTGGATCGCGCACGGTAGCGGCTCGGCGGATCGCGCGGTGGTCGACGCCCATGATCGCGTACGTGTTCCGCCGAATGAAAAGTCGTATTCGCTGCGCCGGATCTGGATGACGCCCGAAGAAGAGCAGGGCTACTACTACGGCTTCGCCAACGAAGGGCTCTGGCCGCTCTGTCACATCGCGCACAACCGGCCGACGTTTCGAACCGAGGACTGGAAGCAGTACCGCACGATCAACGAGCGCTTCGCGACCGCCGTGCGGGACGAGGTCGATACCGACGATCCGATCGTGCTCGTGCAGGACTATCACTTCGGGTTGGCGCCGCGGATGATCCGCAAACGCAACCCGCACGCGACGGTGCTGATGTTCTGGCACATCCCGTGGCCGAACTCGCAACACTTCGGCATCTGTCCTTGGCGCAAGGAGCTGCTGCAAGGGATGCTCGGCGCGAGCATCCTCGGCTTTCACACCCAGTTCGACTGCAACAACTTCCTCGACTCCGTCGATCGCTTCCTCGAAGCGCGCATCGATCGCGAGCGCAACGCGGTCGTGCTCAATGGCCGCAGCACGTTCGTGCGGCCGTATCCGATCTCGATCGAGTGGCCTAACCGCTGGTTGGAGGGCTTGCCGCCGAGCGACGAGTGTCGCGCCGCTGTGATCAAGGAGCTCAAGCTCCCCGCCAATGCTTTGATCGGCGTCGGTGTCGATCGGCTCGACTACACCAAGGGGATCGAAGAGCGGCTGCTCACGGTCGAGCGCTTGCTCGAGCGCTATCCCGCGCAGCGCGGCCGCTTCGTGTTCGTCCAGCTCGCGGCGCCGAGCCGAACCATCATCGAGCGCTACCAGCTCTTGAACGACAGCGTCGAGCAGCTCGCTGAGCGCATCAATCAGCGCTTTGGCAGCGGTGAGTACAAACCGATCATCTTGTTGCGCACGCACCACGAGCCGCCGACCGTCTTCCGCTACTACCGAGCCGCCGACGTCTGCTACGTGAGCAGCTTGCACGACGGCATGAACTTGGTCGCAAAGGAGTTCGTCGCCGCGCGCGAGGACGAAAACGGCGTGCTGATCCTCAGCCAGTTCACCGGCGCCGCGCGCGAGCTGACCGAGGCGCTGGTGGTCAACCCGTATGACCTCGATGAGGCGAGCACGGCGCTGGCGACCGCGCTCAGCATGAGCCGCGAGGAGAAGCGCGCGCGCATGCGCTCGATGCGCAACTTCGTATCCGAGTTCAACGTGTATCGCTGGGCAGGCCGGATGCTGGTCGACGCCGCGCGCTTGCGCGACCGTGAGCGGCTCTCTGGCCGCTTGACTGCACGTTTCATGACCACCGCGGAGTCGCGATGATGGCAAATATCCTCGAGCATGATCACCGACCGATCCTTCAACGCTTCGCCCAATCGAACACGCTGCTCGCGTTCGACTTCGACGGCACGCTGTCGCCGATCGTCGTCGACCCCGAGCGCGCGCGCGTGCGCCCGCAGACGCGACGGCTGCTGGCCGAGCTCTGCAAACGCTACCCGGTGATCGTGATCTCGGGCCGCACGCGCGCCGATACGAGCAAGCGCCTCGAAGGGCTCGACGTGGTCGAGGTCGTAGGCAACCACGGGCTCGAGCCCTGGTACACCAGCGAGCACTTCGCCCACGAGGTCGATCGCTGGTCGCCGATCCTCGAGGCCAGCTTGAGCTCCCTGTCGGGCGTGATGATCGAGCAGAAGGGCTTCTCGGTCTCGATCCACTACCGCAAGTCGGACGAGAAGAAGCGCGCGCGCGCCGCGATCCTCAAGGCGGTCGGTCTGCTCGGCGATGTCCGCGTGGTCGGCGGCAAGCAGGTCGTGAACGTGTTGCCGGCCGGCGCTCCGCACAAGGGCATCGCGCTCGAACGCGAGCGCGAGCGGCTGCGATGCGAGCGCGCGATCTACATCGGCGATGACGAGACGGACGAGGACGCGTTCGCGCTGCGCGAAGCGGAGCGCATCCTCACGATCCGCGTCGGCGAGAAGCACGACTCGGCGGCCGAGCACTGGATCCACGACCAAACCGCGATCGACACCCTGCTGCGCGCGCTCGTCGAGCTGCGTCCCGCGGACGCCGCGAGCTAGTGAGCTAGCGTGCGAGCGAGCTGTCGCGCTCGGCGGCCACCGGGTAGCCGACGAGCCGGCCCAGCTCGGGATCCCAGAGCTTCAGCTCGAAGCAGGCTGCGATGTCGCGCAAGGCGAGCGACGTCACGCCGCGCGGATGCTGGAGCTCTTCGACCGCCTCCATCGCTTCGGGCAAGCGATAGAACGGGATGCGGTGGTTCATGTGATGAACGTGGTGCAGGCCGATGTTGCCCGTGAAGTAATTCATGATCGGGCCGAGCTTCATGTAGCTCGATGACTCGAGCGCCGCGCGCACGAAGGTCCAGCTCTCACGCGGCTGCACGAACGCGTCGGGGAAGTTGTGCTGGGCGTAGAACAGATACGCGCCGAGCGCGTGCGAGACGAAGTGCGGTGCGAAGAAGCACAGCCAGAACGCGCGCTGACCGAAGAAGTACAAGACCGCCGTACCGACGATCACGTGCATGACGAGCGAGACCGCTGCGCTCTGGTT
>JAYUYY010000515.1:0-5235 GCA_043752225.1 Sandaracinaceae bacterium
CCGCTCGGTTACGTCACGGTGCCTGGCAATCACGACATCTACGTGGACGACGCGATCAAGGAGCGTCGCTTCGAGCGCGTGTTCGGCGACTTGCTCCGGAGTGACTTGCCCGAGCATACGGTCGATGGTCCGTGGCCCGTCGTGCGTTTGGTCGGCGACACGCTCGCGGTGATCGCGGTTAACAGCGCGCGACCCAATCCGCAGCTCTGGCGATCGAGCGGCCGCATTCCGGATGCGCAGATCGCAGCGCTGCAACGCGTGGTGAGCGATCCGCTCATGCAAGCGCGCACCGTGCTGGTGATCACGCACTACGCGCCGCGTCGCGCCGACGGCACGCCCGATCACCGAACGCACGGCCTCGAGAACGCGGACGCGCTGCTCGATGCATGCGCGAAGCTGCCGCGCTGCGCGATCCTTCACGGGCACATCCATCGCCGCTATCACGTGCGCGGACCCGCCGGGCAGAAGCTCTTCGGCGCCGGCAGCGCCACGCAAGACGGGCGCGAGGGCTTCTGGCTCTTCGAGATTGAGCCCGAGCGCATGCGCGCGATCCCCGGCGGCTGGAACGGCTCGGGCTACGCGCTCGACACCTCGCTCGCCCTCGCGCTCTGAGCCGACTCGCCGCGGCTGGGGCGTCGAGCCACTGCCCATTTTTTGGGCACGGAAGCCTGCTGTCCTACCATGTAGGCGTGGCACATACCCAGGAGCTCGAGATGGAGACCGGAACAACCGCAGCGGTGCGCAGGAGCGTGGTTCGGCGTGCGGTTCACCTCTCGTGCGGGGTACGCAGCGAGCTTTGGGACGGGCTCGCGCCGTTCGTCGCGACCGACCTCTCGCAGGACGGGCTGCGGCTGTGCTCGCCGTTCGCATTGACCGAAGGGCAGGAGCTGGTCGTGACATTTACGCCGCCGCGCTGGCCCGACTCGGCGGGCCCGATCAACGCGCTCGCGCGGGTCACCCACGTCGCGTTGCCGCGCCGTCATGACGACCTGCGGCACGGCGCGCCCGCGGGCATGGGGCTTTCATTTCTGCACGTCGATCCGACCAGCCGCGCGCTGCTTGCGCTGACGTTGCGCGGCTTGCCGCCGCCGTTGCCGAAGGCCGCGATCGAGCGCGCTCCGGCAGCGCGCGTCGTTCGCGTCGGCAGCGACCTCGAGCAGGTGCTCGAGCACGACGGGCTCGAGCTTACGTTTCGCGCGGAGGCTCCGTTGCTCACCGCGTATCGGCCGCTCGTGATCGCGCCTGCGCGTTCGCTGCCGACGCAGTGCACGGTGACCTCCGCGATCACGCTGCGTCGCAAGTTCCGATCGTATCGCTATCGATCGGGAAGCGAGCGCGGCACACCGTCGCGCATGCGGCCGTCGCGCGCGCTCGAGCTCGTGAGCTGAGAGCTCAAGCGTCGGGCGGTTCGTCGGGGTTCAGATACGCGACCGTGCGCACCAACTCGACGACTTGCTCGCGCGTGTCGGACGAGAGCTCGGTGAAGCGCACGCCCATGCCAGGGTTCAGATTGTCACCGGACTCGCGAAACGGATTGATCCACGTCACTTCGCCATCGAGCACGAGCGGCGCGGATTCATCGACGTGAAAGCGCAGCGTGAGCTTCGTGCCGATCGCCAGCGGCGTCTCGGTGCGGATGAAGATGCCCATCTCGCTGATGTTCTGCAGATACGCGAAGAGGAAGGTGTCACCGCTCGCGTAGTCGACTGCAATCGAGGTCTCGTACCGCTGATGAATCCGACGATTCTCTGGATTCTCTGAGATTCGCTTGCGATCTTCTGCCATCGCGGCCGTTCTTGCACCAGGTCAGCGAATGCGCAAGACCCCTGCTCGCACGCGGTTCGCGTCGTCCTTCGGACCTTCGGTCACCGGCAAGCGCGTCTCGCCGGCGAAGAAGCCGAGGAAGATCTCGAAAGTCGCGGGCCGGAACGTGCTCGGCACATCCAAGCGGTGGCGATCGACGATCACGTCGCCTTCGTCCCAATAGCGCAGCGGATAGGTTCCGTTGATCGCTTGGTGATCGCCGTGGATGCGCTGCGCGTCCCCGTCGATGTGCACGAACAGCTTGTAGTCGCCGGGCACCGTGCGCAGCGTGCGGAAGTACCAAGTGATCTCGAAGCGCTCGCCTGCGCCGACGTAGTTGTCGTGCGGCAACGACAGGTCGTAGCCGAGCAGCTCGATCTTGCCGTCCCAGTTTGCATGCACGACGTGCTGCGGCTTGGGCGTGTCGCTGCGCACTGTACCCGTGAGCGGATTTTCGTCTTTGCGTCCTGCGACCGGCTGGTTCGACACCAGGATTACGCGACCGCTGCGCATGTCTGCGCCGAACAAGTGGCGCTTGGCCTTGCGGCGGAACAGGCGATCGATCGCGGCCAGCTCATCGGCGGGCAACGCCGCCCAGATCCGCGTCGGCTCGGTGAGCTTGCGCACCAGCGCGTTGAGGCTGTCGACCTCTTGCACCGGACCTTGCGCGTAATACGCGGCCGCGCGACCGCCCACGCGATATTCGACCAGCGGCTCCTTGGGCTTCGCGAGCTGGTTGTACGTCTCGTAGACATCGCGCGGCGAGAAGTGCGCGCTCAGCTTCGGCATGAAGCCGTGCGCGGTGTAGAGCCCGACGCATGCGCCGGCGAGCAGCACGATCCAAGGCCGCGCATTGCCCAGCCGGCCTGCGGCGAAGAGCGCGATCTGAAAGCCCGCGATCCCGATCGGAATCAGGAACGGCACGAAGCCGAGCGCTTGGCCCCACTTGCGCGCGAGCGTCGTGAGCTTGAGCCCGCTCGGCTGGATGAACGCGATCGCGCCGTAGGCGAGCAAGGCGAGCAGCACGAGCGCCGCGATCAGCCACCACGCTTTGTAACCGAGACCGCGGCGCCAGCTCTGACGCATGTACGCGTACGGCGCGCGCAGCGAGAGCCGCTCGCTGCGCGGCGCGCCGAGACCCAAGAGCGCGACCACACCGAAGAGCCCGAGCGCAGCCGACCACGCGGCGCGCGGATTGAAGCCCTCGGGCGCTTTGAAGTCGCTGAGCGCGAGCCCGTGCACCGGCGCGATCGGAAACAGGTTGTAGTCGCGCACGAGCAAGAGCGAGAGCAACACGATCGCGGCAGCGATCGGCCAGTGGCCGTTCGGGAAGCGCTCGAAGTCGCGCAAGAAGATGGCGACCGCGCAGGCGAGGGCGACGATCGGCAAGAACGCGGCCTCGTGTCCGTACCGCGAGAGGAACAGTGTTTGGGCCGCGTAGCCCAATGCGATCCAGAGCATCAGCAACGTCGTGCCGAGCCGCGCATCGACCAGCGCAGCGCTCGTGTTTGAGGCGTGCGCCTCGTCTGCGGGCGCGACCTGACTCGTCGACTGGATCGGCGTTGCCCACGCGAGCCGTGCGAGCGCGAGCGGCAGCAACGCGCTCCACGGCGCAAACGAGTGCAGCACCCGCTCGAGCACCGCATCGAACGATGGTGGTTGCCCGCCTTGCGCGCTGCCGCCGAGCCAAACGTTGTGCGCGCCGGGATCGATCCACATCGCGTGCAACGTCACCGCGAGCAGCGCGAGGCTCGCGAGCGTCACGACGCTCAAACCGATCCAGCGCTCTCGGCTGACGTGCCGCTGGAACGGCGCGGCGACCCACGATGAGAGCGCCACGGCGAGCAGTGGCGGCAACGCGCCGAGCAGCGCGCCGCGCGCGAGCACCGCCAGCCACGCCGACGCGAGGGTCGCGACGAGCGCCGCTATCCGCAGACCCGGCTTGGTGCGCTCCGAAACCGCGATGAGCCCTGCGAGCGCGATCGCGCCCTGCAACGCGAAGCTCGGCGCCTCGCCGAGCATCAAGCGCGCGTTGAGCACGAACAGCGGGCTGCTCGCCGCAATGATCGCCGCGTACAGCGCAGCGCGTCGATCGGCGATCTGCGCGGCCAGCGCGTAACACGCGACCACCGCGAGCAAGCCGCACAGCGCGATCGGCAAGCGCCCGCTCCATTCATCGACACCGAGCAAGCGAAAGCCGAGGCTCGCGACGAACGGACCAGCATGAACGTCGGTGTCGCCGTGCCCTTCGAGCAAGCGGCGCGCGGAATCGGCCGCCTCGAGCTCCCACGGATCCCAGATCCCAAAGCGCGAGAGGCCCGGCAGCACGATGGAAGCTGCGATGCCGAAGACAGCAAGCGGTGCAAAGCGTTGCAAAAAGCGCATGCGCGCGAGCTCCCTGAGCGAAGAGCGGGGACGGTAGTGTTGCGTCCTTCGCTTGGCAAACAATGCCGCCTGATGCCTGACGCAGCGGTGTCCTAGAGGTCGAGCCCTTCTTCATGGAAGGTCTCGGCGGACTCCTGCGGTGAGCCCGCCGGCGCGGGCGCAGGCGCGAGCGTGGTCGCCTCGAGATCGCGCTTGAGCCGCGCGACCTGACGCTTGAACTCCGGCAAGAGCGATGCGGGCAGCGGCTTGCCCGGGCCATTGAGCTGCTTGACCGGATCGATGAACTTGCCGCTGCGCTTGAGCCCGAAGTGCAAGTGCGGCCCGGTCGAACGCCCGGTCGTACCCACCGCGCCGATCGGCTGGCGCTGATTGACCGCGACCCCGGGCTTGAGCCCGCGCGCGATCCGCAACAGATGCGCGTAGTGCGACTCGTAGCCGCCTGCGTGCTTGATCGACACCAGGTTGCCGTTCGGCCCGCGCGCGCCCGCGAATGAGATCGTTCCGTCGGCCGCGGCCCATACGGTCGTGCCGGGGGCCGCTGCGTAGTCGACGCCTTGATGCGGCATGATCCGCTTCAGGATCGGGTGTCGGCGCCTGAGATCGAACGGGCTCGAGATGTGGTCGTAGCGCAGCGGCGTTCGCAGCCAGCCACCGTGCAAGCCGCGACCGGACTCGTCGTAGAAGTCGCCGCGGCCGCCTTCGCCGCCGCCGAACCAAAACGCCATCGCATGGCCGCAGCGCTCGCCGCGATACTCGACCGCCAGCACCGGCCCATAGCCGAGCGATTTGCCCTCGACGATCTGCTCGTCGACGATTAGCCGAAAGCTATCGCCTGCGCGCGTGTGCTTCTTGAAGTCGATCTTGCCTTCGAACGCCTCGACGAACGCGCTCGCCAGGTTCGAGCCCAGGCCAAGCCCTTCGACCGCGCGGCCGAGCGAGTCCGAGACGTAGCCGCCGCGCGCCATCCGCCGCAGCTCGACCGGCACCTCGATGCGCTTGCCGACGAAGCGCCCATTCACGCTGCGGTCCGCCCGGTAGCGCTCCGTC
>JAYUYY010000516.1:0-5228 GCA_043752225.1 Sandaracinaceae bacterium
GTTCTTCGTGCTGCGCGCGAACCTGCGCGAGCCGGACAAGACCAACGCGATCGATCGCGCGCTCTTGCAGTCGAGCGCGCCGATTCAGTACGCCGCCACGCAGCTCGCGCTGGGCGTGAGCAGCATCGTTCAGGAGTACGTGTATCTGATCGAGGTCAAGCGCGACAACGATCGGTTGCGCGACGAGAACGCGCGCATGCGCGAGACCGCGTTTCGATTGAGCGGGCAGGCCGACGAGAATCACCGCTTGCGCAAGCTGCTCTCGCTGCGCGATCAGCTGCAGGGCACGACGCTCAGCGCGCAAGTCATCGGCAAAGAAGTGCGCGCGTACTTTCGCGTGATTCGCTTGCGGCTCGATCGCGGCGAGCGCGATCGCGTGAAGGCCGGCATGCCGGTGCTGACCTCGGATGGGTTGGTCGGCCAGATCCGCCGCACGTACGGCCGCTACAGCGATGTGCTGCTCGTCGCCGACAAGACCAGCGCGATCGACGTGGTGGTGCAGCGCACCGGCGCGCGCGGCATGCTCAAAGGCACCGGCAGCGAAGAGCATTACGCGTGCCGGCTCGAGTATCTCTCGCGCGAGGACGATGTGCAGGAAGGCGACTTGGTCGTGACCTCGGGCCTGGGACAACGGTTCCCTGCGTCGATCTTGGTCGGGCGCATCCATAAGGTGACCAAGAAAGAATCCGGGCTCTATCAAGAGGCCGAGGTCACGCCGGCGGTGAGCTTCTCGCATCTCGAAGAGGTGCTGGTGATGACCGCGGGCTCGCGCGCCCAAGGCCTCGAGGAGAACGACGGCTTGACCGAAAAGCAGCGCCGCGAGGGGAAGAGCTCGCCATGATCGCATCGCTGCTCACGATCGTGCTCGGTCTCGTGCTGCTGGTCGCGCAGAGCGCGATCGCGACGCTGTTTCCGATGCACGGCATCGCGCCGAACGTGCTCTTGCCGATCGCGGTGTTCTTGGGCGTCGCGCCGGACGTGGTGCTCGTGCGCGGTGCGCTGACCTGTTTCGCGCTCGGCTACATGCTCGACGCGTTTTGCGGCAGCCCGATGGGGCTCCATACGTTCGTGATGGTGGCTGCGTTCTTCGCGTCGCGGGGTGCGGGCTTGCGCCTGTTTCCGCAAGCGGCGCTGCTGCAGGTGCTGGCGATGTTCGTCGCGGCGATCAGCGCCGACGCGACGGTGTTCGCGTTGCGCGCGATCTTCGAGCAGCCGCTCTTGCCGGGGCTCGGCGATGATCTCAAGGCGACGTTGATCACGATTGGGAGCTCGGCGGCAGCGACCGCGGTGCTCAGCCCGCTCGTCGTCGCGGCCGCTCGCCGGATCGAGGCCACGCGCTATCGCCGAGACGAGAAGCGCTCCAGCCACGCTCGGATTTTGGGAGTCTAGCGATGACGCTGCTCTCCGTACGCCGTGAGGTCGGCGAGCTGCGCAAGCGCTTCAAGTGGATGGCGCTGGTCGTGCTGATCGCGATGAGCCTCATCCTCGTACGGCTCGTACAGCTGCAGCTGATCGACTACGACAGCTGGGCCGCCGAAGCGCGGCACAACATCGAAAAGCATGTGCGGTTGCCGGCGACGCGTGGGCTGATCATGGATAGCCGCGGCAACGTCGTGGCGAAAAATCGGCCCGCGTACAACGTGTATCTCACGCCGCAGATGCTCGACGCGGAAGAGGTCGATGAGATCGGGCGGCTGATGCAGCTCGACGCGACGCAAAAGGCAGACTTGCTCGATCGCATGCGCGCGATTCCCGAGCGCCGGCGCTCGCACTTGATCGAGATGTTCACGGACATCACGCGCGAGCAGCTCGCATCGCTCGAAACGCACGAGCGCGAGCTGCCCGGAGTCAAAGTGCTCGCGGTCCCGGTGCGGACTTATCCCTATAAGACGCTGGCCGGCCACTCGATCGGCTTCTTGAACGAAGTGAACGCCGAGGACCTGACGCGTTATCCGGAGCGCAGCTATCGCTCAGGCGACACGATCGGCCGCTCCGGCATCGAGTCGGCGTGGGAGAGCTATCTACGTGGCCAGGATGGCGAGCTGACTCTCGTCGTCGATGTGCGCGGCGACGAGCAGACGAGCGGGCCAGCGCGGCACTTGCGCGAGCAACGCCGCGAGCCGGTGGCCGGTCGAAACCTGCGCTTGTCGCTCGACATGGACATGATGCGCGCGGTCGAGCGTGCCTTTCGCGGCCATCCCTCGGGCTCGGCGGTCGTGGTCGACGTGCATACCGGTCGCGTGCGCGCGCTGTTTTCGAAGCCCGGCTACGACTTGAACGAGATGAGCGCGGGCCTCTCGCACGATCGCTACGCCGAGATCGTAGAGAACCCGTTTCGGCCGTTGATCGATAAGACGGTCTACGAAAGCTACTTCCCGGGCTCGACGTTCAAGCCGATCAGCGCGCTCGCGGCGCTCGAAGACAACATCCTCACGCCGAGCGTGCGCTACGAGTGCCCCGGCTACTACGAGCTCGGCAAGCGGCGCTTTCGCTGCAGTCACGTGCACGGCGAGGTCGACATGCGCACGGCGCTCGCGCAGTCGTGCAACGTCTATTTCTACAAGCTCGCCGAGCAAGTCGGCCTCGATCGCCTCGCGAAGTTTTCGCGCGACTTTGGGTTCGGTGCGGTCACCGGCCTCGGCATCAACACCGAGGCATCGGGCTTCGTGCCGACGCGCGAGTGGTACACCAAGCGCAATGGCGATCAGTACCGCTTGGGCTTCACGCTCAACGCGGCGATCGGTCAGGGCAATACGCGCGTCACGTTGATGCAGCTCGCGATGATGTACGCCGCGATCGCAAACGGCGGCACGCTGTACGTTCCCCAGCTGGTCGAAGCGGTGCTCGGTCCGGATGGTACGGTGATCGAAGAGCTGCCGCCGCGCGTGCGCCGCCGTGCCTCGATTACGCCCCACCACCTCGCTTACGTGATCGATGCGCTCTACGGCGTCGTCAACGATCCGAACGGCACCGCGTACGAAGCGCGCATCGAAGGCGGCGTACCCGTCGCGGGTAAGACCGGTACCGCGCAGGTGTCGTGGCGCAAGCCGACGCAGGACGAAGATCCCAAGCACGCTTGGTATTACAAGCGCAGCCACGCGTGGTTTGCCGGCTTTGCGCCGGCGGCCAATCCGGAGCTCGCGATCGTCGTGTTGATCGAGCACGGCGGTCACGGCGGTAAGTACGCCGCGCCGGTCGCGACGCGCATCTTGCAAGAAGCGCTCGGCGAGCCGACGCCCACGATCACGGCGAAAGTTGGCGGCGCGCCGAGCGGCACCGTGGTCACGCGAGGATCGAGGTAGAGATGGCGCTGCAACGACCTTTGCGGGACCAGTTCGACTGGACGCTGTTCGTCACCGTGACCGCGATCGCGCTGGTCGGCGTCGTGAACCTCTACAGCGCGACCAGCGCTGCGCCGAACGCGCTGCGCGAGATCTATATTCAGCAGATCTATTGGCTGACGCTCGGCGCCGGTGTCGCGGTGCTGATCGCGAGCATCGACTACCGCTATTACGAGCGGTACGCCTGGGCCGGGTACATCGGCGGCATCGTGATGCTGGTGCTGGTGTTCTTGCTCGGGCGCGAGGTGCGCGGCTCGCAGCGCTGGATCCCGATTGGGTCGTTTTCACTTCAGCCGAGCGAGCTGATGAAGGTGTTCTTCATCGTCGCGATCGCGAAGCACTTGCACGACGATCCGCGCACGGAAGGTCGCACGCTCAAGGATCTGATCATCCCGGGGCTGATCTTGGCCGGGCCGCTGATGCTGATCTTGGCGCAGCCGGATCTCGGCACGGCGCTGATCCTCGCGGCGATCTTCGGAACGATCATGTTTCTCACGCCGCTCAAGCTGCGGTCGTTCTTGACGCTGGTCGCGACGTTCGTCGTGAGCGCGCCGCTGACTTGGCGCTACTTGCTGAAGGACTATCAGCGGGTGCGGATGATCTCGTTCCTCGATCCGGAGACCGACATCCTGGGCCAAGGCTGGCACGCGCATCAGGCGAAGGTGGCGATCGGCAGCGGTGGGCTGACGGGCAAGGGATACTTGCAGGGGACGCAGAACCAGCATCGGTTTTTGCCGGATCAGCACAGCGACTTTCCGTTCTCGGTGTGGGCGGAGGAGCAGGGGTTCGTGGGCGCGGTGATCGTGGTGTTGCTGTACACGTTCTTGATCATGTGGGGTTTGAAGATCGCGGCGGGTGCGAAGGATCGCTTCGGCGCAGTGGTCGCAGTGGGCGTGAGCGCGCTGTTGTTCTGGCAGGCGGCGATCAACCTCGGCATGGTGTGCGGGTTGCTACCGGTGGTCGGAATCACGCTGCCGCTGTTCTCGTATGGCGGGTCGAGCGTGCTGACGGTGATGATGGGGATTGGGCTGCTGATGAACGTGTCGATGCGGCGCTTTCACTTTTAGCGATCGGCGTTTGCGTTGCGCGCAGTCAGCGTGTGCGGCGAGAGAGCTTGAGGGGCTTTCGCACGCGTGCGGTCTCGCGGATTGGGGATGTCGGGGCTCGGGACGCGCGGCTTGCATTTGTGGCGGTGGAGGCAAGACGTGGAGACCTGCGTACGCCACGCAAGCCGCGCTCGGACACGCGTGCCAAATGGAGTTGTGCTGGCGAGCATTTGGCACGCGTGTACGCCCTCACCCCGACATCCCGAACCCGCGAGACCTTCAGTTGGCGATGGGTTCCCTCGAGATGCGCCAACCGATCATCGACAACGCCGCGATGGGCGACCTACGTTGCTCGGTGACACGTGTCCGAGCCACGAATCATGCGACACCGCATCTCACGACGAGTTGTCTACGCAGCTCTCGCTTGCATCGTCGTTGCGTCCGTCATGTTTTTCGTCGTGCCGCCGGCGAAGCTTTCTCCGCACAAGATCGCGATCGCCGGGTCGCGGCGGCTTGCTCGCGAGCTCGTTGCGTTGGCCGACGAGGAACGAACCGCCAGGCACTCGTGTTCGCAGGCGATCGAACGCGCGCGCTTGCTGAAGGACGCATGGGGCACTCCCTTCATCCTTGATTGCGTCGATAGACCTCAGGTGCGATCCGCCGGAGCTGATGCGCGCTTCGAAACAGAAGACGACATGCAGTGGTAGCGCTTCGATTCGCGCGCTCTGCGAGTGCGTTCGCTGCATCGCAGATCGCGCGACACTCTACGCATCGCTTTCGCGAGAGGGAACACGTCACCAGACCTAAGGTCTCGCGGGTTGGGGATGTCGGGGTGAGGGCG
>JAYUYY010000517.1:0-5222 GCA_043752225.1 Sandaracinaceae bacterium
CGGCATCCGCGATAAAGGCGTCACCTCCCTGGAGCAGCAGCTCGGCCGCAGCGTGCCCATGGATGAGGTCATCGGCCACGTCGTGCAGGTGTTTTGCGAGGTGTTGGACGTGAGCCATCCGCCCCACCCTTGAGCGCGAGCCGCGGGCGTGCGACGAGCACGGGATGCGAAAGCCGTTCGAAACCCCGAGCCCCAAAGATGCGCCCACCTCGATCGCCGGACAGCGCCTCGAGCGCAAACAGAAGCTCGCCGCGGCGTTTCGTCTGTTCGCGCGCTTCGGCTTCGATGAAGGCGTCGCAGGTCACATCACCGCGCGCGACCCCGAGCACTCGGACCGCTTCTGGGTCAATCCGTTCGGGCTCTACTTCGGGCACATCTGTGCATCGGATTTAATCCAGGTCGACGCCAACGGCGAGGTCATTCAAGGCCGCGCCAAGGTGAACCGCGCAGCGTTCGCGATTCACTCGCGCGTACACGAAGCGCGCCCCGACGTCGTGGCCGCGGCGCACAGCCACTCGGTCTATGGACGCAGCTTCGCGGCGCTCGGCCGCAAGCTCGATCCGATCACGCAAGACTCGTGCGCCTTCTATGGCGACCACGGCCTGTTCGGTGACTACACCGGCGTGGTGCTCGACACCGTCGAAGGCGACCGCATCGCCACAGCGCTCGGGCAAACCAAGGCCGTCATCCTTCGCAATCACGGATTGCTCACGGTCGGCTCGACCGTCGACGCTGCGGCGTTTTGGTTCATCAGCATGGACCGCTGCTGCCACAGCCAACTGCTCGCCGAAGCCGCGGGCTCGCCGGTCTTGATCAACGCGCACGAGGCCGAGAAGACGCGCCCGCAAGTCGGCAGCGAAGCCGCGGGTTGGTTGAGCTTCCAACCGTTGTTTCAACGCATCACGCGCGAAGAGCCCGACCTGCTCGAGTAGCGCTGCGCTCACTGCACATCGCGCGCTGCAAATGCACGCGACGGATTGTTGATGTGCGATCAGGGTTACAAGATCCGACCAAAGTGATCGAAAACGATCGCGCGCGATCGCCCGCCATTGCGAGATGCGATCGCGGACCTTAGTGTCGCGTGCACGTGATTAGCTGGATCGACGAGCTGAGACCGAAGTGCGGCCCGCTGACAGATGCGGCATCACTCTTCGCGGCGCAGCTTGGTGTCGAGCATGATCCTCCCCGTGGTGTTGCTGGATTGCTCGCGGTGTCACGCGCGCTAACCGCGCATGGCGAGCACAACCGCGATGACGACGAGCGCATGCTGGTCGAGCTCGCGGGCTCGTACTTGGCGCTCGTGCTGTGCGACTCGCTCGGCGGAACGCACGCGCAGCGCAGCGGACGCCATCGTCTCGACCTCGGAGATGCGTTCTTCGATCCGTTCAGCGCGGTGGAGCGCGCGCTCGCCGCCGAGGACGTAACGCGTGCGCTCGCGCACGAGGTCGCGCGCGCCGAAGCCGAAGCGCGCGGCGACGGTCCGTTCGCGCGCGTCGTGCACGAGGTCAAACGCCAGCTCAAGCAGCGCGACGCCGACGTGACGGTCGTCGACCGCTTCGACAGCGTGCTCAAGGTGCAGGTCGAAGGCGACACGGTCGAGCTCGACCTCGCGCGCTTGATCCGCGCGACCGATGAGTCGAGCAGCACCGGCATGACCAAGGCAGTCGCGCGCTTCCTCGACGCGGTGCCGAGCCGCAGCGTGCGGCCGAGCGCGTGGGCCGAGATGCGCGAAAACATTTTGCCGCGCCCGATCGGGCCGCGCTTGCTCGCGGGCTTGCCGGCAAGCCACGCGCTCTTGATCGAGCCGCTCGCGGGCGAAGCACAGCTCGGCTTCGTGCTGCGCAGTGAGCGCCGCGCGCGCTACGTGCACGAGCGCGAAGCGCATCGCTGGGACGTCTCGAGCGCGCAGATCCGCGCGGCCGCGATCGAGAACCTCGCCCAACGCAGCGAGCGCGCCAAGCTCGTGTGCACCGAGACCGAGCACGGGCCGATCGTGGTCGCCAAGAGCGGCGATGGCCTCGATGCCGCGCGCGTGCTGCTGCCAGGCCTGCTCGACGTGCTCGGGCCCGAGCTGGGCGTGCCTTTTGCCGTGGCGATCCCCCACCGCGATACGCTGCTCGCCTGCCCGCTCGACGCGCCGGCTGCGCTCGCGCACCTGACCAAGACCGCGCGCGACCAAGCGGCGCGCGCACCGCATGCGATCAGCGGCTCGGTGATGCAGCTCGATCGCGGGGGCGTGCTGCGGGTAGTCTGAGCCGGCATGAGCCGCTCACACATCCCGCTGGTCACGCGCGCAGAGCAGCACGCGCATAGCGCACCTCGGTCGCTCGCGCTGCGCGATGCCGGCTCTGCATTGACCTACGCCGAGCTGCTCGCGGAGAGCGAGCGCGCTGCGTGCTTGCTCCTCGAGCGCTGCGCGAACGCGGTGAACGGCCGCGTGGCGTTGCTGGCACCGGGCAGCAGCGATTACGTGGTCGCGCAGTGGTCGATCTGGCGCGCGGGCGCTGCCTGCGTTCCGCTGTGCATCACGCACCCCGCGCCCGAGCTCGCATACGTGCTCGACGACGCGGACGTGGTCGCGGTGATCGCGCATCCAGAGCTCGCAGCCAAAGTCGAGGCGCTGGCGAGCGCGCGCAACATCCCGCTCTTGCTCACCACCGAGCTGCGGGCGGCAAGCGCGCGCGCGGCCGCCTTGCCCGACGTCGCGCGCGATGCGATGGCGCTGATCCTCTACACGAGCGGCACGACCGGTAAGCCCAAGGGCGTGGTCACGACGCACGCGATTCTCGAAGCCCAGATCGAGGCCGTGGTGAAAGGCTGGGAGCTTTGCGAGCGCGATCAGCTCGCGCACGTCTTGCCGCTGCATCACCTGCACGGGATCTTGAACGCGTTGTGCGCGCCGCTCTACGCCGGCGCGACCTGCGAGCTCTTGCCGCGCTTCGACGCCGACGAGCTCTGGGAGCTCTTCATCGAGCGCGAAACGCTCACGCTGTTCATGGGCGTGCCCACCATGTACTCGAAGCTCGCGCAACGCTGGGATGCAGCCCCTGCCGATCGACGCGCGGTGATGAGCGCTGCGCTCGCGCGCTTGCGCTTGATGGTCTCGGGCTCGGCGGCCTTGCCGGTCGCGATGCTCGAGCGCTGGCGCGCGATCAGCGGTCACACGTTGCTCGAGCGCTATGGCATGACCGAGCTCGGCATGGTGCTCGGCAATCCGCTGCATGGACCGCGGCTCGCGGGCCACGTCGGAGTGCCCTTCCCCGACGTCGAGACGCGGCTCGTCGATGAAGCGGGCAGTACCGTCGCGGACGACCAGCCCGGCGAGATCCAAGTGCGCGGCCCCAACGTGTTTCGCGAGTACTGGCGCAAGCCGGACGCGACGCGCGCCGCGTTCACCTCCGATGGCTTCTTTCGCACCGGCGATGTGGCCGTGCGCCGCGGCAACGTGCATCGCATTCTCGGTCGCGAGTCGGTCGACATCCTCAAGACCGGCGGCTTCAAGGTCTCCGCGCTCGAGATCGAAGACGTGCTGCGCACGCATCCTGCGATCCTCGACTGTGCGGTGGTCGGTATCGCCGACGAGGAATGGGGCCAGCGCGTCGCGGTCGCGATCGAGCTGCGGGCAAGCCCAGGCGTCGGCCGCACAGGCGGCGTCGAGACACCGGACCTGACGCTCGCGGAGCTGCGCGAGTGGGGCAAGGAGCGTCTTGCACCCTACAAGGTCCCCACTCTGCTCCACGTCGCCGAGCAGTTACCGCGCAATGCTCTTGGCAAAGTCTTGAAACCCGAGGTCGCAAGGCTGTTTGCGAACCGAGATTGATCTTGCGGGACTCGCCCGGACGACTACGATCGCCTAGTGATGTCCGGCTCTGAGGCTCCGTTGGCCAGTGGCAGCCTCGCCGAAACGCCCTTCGCTCATTTGATCTTGTATCTGTACCGGCAGTCGGGCGCCGGCACGCTGCATGTACGGGCGCGACACTCGGATGGAGCGCTTGCCCAGGCGCGCGTGCGGGTGCGGCACGGCCGGCCGGTCGCAGCACGCAGCACCGAAGGCGGAAGCGACTTGTTGGGCACGCTCTTGCCGCTGTGCGGTTGGGAGAACGGCGACTTTGCGTTCTACGCCAACGACACCCTCGAGCAGGTGGACGCGCCGAATGATGCGCTCGCGCGGGTGCGCACGGTCACGGGCTCGCTCGATCCGTATGCGTTGCTCTACGCGTCGCTGCGCGATTACGCGCGCGACGATATGGTGGAAGGCGTGCTCGCGCGCTATCCGCACGCGCGCTTGATCCTGCCAGCCGATCGCGATGTCGGCCGGCTCGGGCTCGACGACGCCGATCAAGCTGAGGTTGCGAAGCTGCGTCAGGCGCCCGCTTCGATCGAAATGCTCCTCAACGGGAGCGTTCGACCTGCCAAAGAGCTGCGGCGGCTTATCTATGCATTGCTCGTCACGCACATGTTGACGCCGCAAGAAGAACGCAACCGGGAGCTCTACAAGAGCCAGATCGGCGAGATGCCTGCGCCGAGCGCGCCACCTGCAACCTCTGCGCGCACGGCACCCGCGCAGCCGAGCACGCGGAGCCTTACGCCCGCGATGACCTCGGCGGACAAGCCCACTGCCACCACGTCCGCGAAGGTCAACGAGGTTGCGAGCGCCGCGATGCCCGCGTGGCAGAGGTTGATCTCGATGCGCGAAGGCGCAAACGCGGGCACGAAGGACGAAAGTGGTCGGCCGAAGGCGGGCACGTCCGGCGCACCGAGCAAGCTCGACTTGCCGCGGCCATCGCTCGCTCCGAACAGCAGCGCCACCGCTTCACTGCGGCCGCCGAGCCCGATGCGTGTTTCGTTCGCCGGCACGATTAGCGATCCCGCATCCAAGAAAAAGCGCGTCGACCAATTCGTTCAATCGAACCGCTACGTGGAAGCGCTCGCGTTGCTCGACGAGCTGGTCGGCATCGAGCCCAAGAACGCAAAGCTTCATGGCCTGCGCGCGCGAGCGCTGTTCGAGGTGCATCGCGGCGATCCCGGCGGCCTGCCGCGCAGCGTGATCGAAGCCGTCAAGATCGCGCACGAGCTCGACGCCGATGAGTCGCAGGCCTATTTCGTGAAGGGCAACATCTACAAGCACGCGGGCGAGCTCGGCAAAGCGATGGGCTGCTGGAAGCGCGCGCTCGACGGCGACCCCAAGCACATCGACGCCGAGCGCGAGCTACGCCTCGCCC
>JAYUYY010000518.1:0-5218 GCA_043752225.1 Sandaracinaceae bacterium
TGCCGCTGGTCGCGCCATTGTTGGTGACGCCATCGGTGAACTGGCTACCGGTGCCGGTGACCTGGGCGGTCTTGATGTAGAACGGATGCTCGGGCGTGCTCACCGAGAACACATACGTCCGGCCGCGCACCAGAGTCAGCGTGGGGTCGGAGCTTGCGTTGATCGAGTAGCTCGCCATGCTCGGCGCGGTGACGGTGAAATCCTGCGCGCTCGCATGCTCGGGCAGCAGGTTCAATGTGATCGCGAGCAGGACGGCGAAGATCAGAGCTTTGAGAGCGTGGACCATCACAGCCTCCATCGAACGGAATCGCTTTTCCGTGAGTGGCCGCGAGGCTAGACGCGCTCGGGTGCGCGAGCGGTTACGTTGAAGTGATTTTCTCGAGCCGCTCGGCCGCGACCTGCCACATGACGATCGCGATCGTGACGCCGACCGGCGCGATGAATTTGGTCGCGAGCGAGGTGACGAGCGCTTCGTAGCCGAAGTCGAGCATGGTGCGCTGCCACGCGCTCGGGTCGTAGATCAAGCCGGGGACGCGCGCGAACAGCCACGCCGCGATCATCCACACGTTCGCGATCGCGAGCAGCATCACCGTGATCGTGCTGAGCGCGATGCAGAGCCCTTTGCGCCGCCAAGATACCGGCGACGCGACGATGACGGCGCTGCACAGTAGCCCGGGCAAAAAGCACAGCCTCCGTGGATTCAGCGCGACGCGGTGGCGTTGCTCGACCCCATCGATGTGCAGCTCGAGCTGCGTGTCCCATGAAGCCGCAGCGCTCACGGTGGCGTGCGGATGCGCGGCCGGTATGAGCACCACGTGTCCGCCCTTGCCGAAGGTCCAGGGTTCGAGCGCCGCGCCCACGACGCTGCGAAAGCTCGCGGCCGTCGGCCGTTCGAGCACCGGCCAAAATAGCAGGGCGGTGATCACGAGCGCGAGCGCAGCGGCGAAGCGCAACGTCACCGCGTCCGTGCGCATCGGCTTCGAGTGGTGCTTAGTGCGGTACGCGACGCTGGTCATGATTCGCCCAGTACGCCCAGCTCGCGAACGCGGCGCATGCATCGAGCACGAGCAGTAGCGGAAACAGCTCTTCGTGGAGTGAGTCGAACCAATCCGGCGCGTGCGCGCCGATGAAGTACAGCGCAGCGATACGCAACAAGTTCAGCGCCATCAGGAGCGCGATGCCGGCCGTCACTCCGAGCAGCTTCGAGCGCAACCGCGCGGGGTACGCAGCGACCGTGCCGATATAGAGCGCTTGCGCATCGAGCGATGAGCAACTCCGCACGATTAGCAACGGGAAGCGCCCGGAGATCGTCGTGGCGTGCACGCTCACCGTCGGATCGAAGAGCCCGATCAGCGCGCCCGCGGCGAACGCTTCGCCCTGCAAGAGCGCTTGCAGCATGTGGTCGGGCAGCGAGTCGCGCGCATACGGAAAGTAGTACAGCGCGTAGAGCGCGGACATCCATGCGATCGCTTTGGCGATGAACGCGAGGTGCAGCGCTCCGGCTTGACCTTCGAGGGCCGTCGAGGAGTCCGCGAGCGTCTGCTGGTTGCGCGACTTCGCTGACCTCGCTCTCATGCAGCGCGAAGCTATCTCGGTTGCTGACGCCGGAGGTTAGGCGTCACCGAAGAGTCACGCGCACTGGACCGTTGATCGGTCAGGCTGCGCCCGGCTCGCCATGACCCAATCCTTCTTCATTTCTAAACGCGCCGTGCTCGCATGCGCGCTGCCGGTGATCGCTGCGTTGGCGTGCGTGCTCGATGCGTCAGCGGCTGGCGCCCAGACCGCGACGCACAACGCGGTCGGCATCAATTCCTACGCAACGCTCGACTGGGCGCGCAACCGGCCGTTCGCCGACATGATGAAGACTGCGCGCGAGCTCATGCTGATCGGCGCTCCCTCGACGCCTGCGCCGATCGACGCGCGCGGTTGGCCGACGACCGATGCGCAGACCTTGGTCGTCAATGGTCTCGAGCGCATCGATGGCACCTACGCGTTCTCGTGTGCGGGACGGGTCACGTTGGACGTGCCGATGGCGACAGTGAGCGACCTTCAGTACAACCCGGTCACCAATCGCACCACCGCGAGCGTGCGCGTGAGCGATCCGGCGATGCACTCGATGGTAATGCGGCTCACGGGAACGACCGGTGGCGTGCAAGACATCCGCTTGATGCGACCCACGCAACCCGGGGCAACGACTTCGTACCCCGAGGGTCAAGTCTTCACCGACGCGTTTCTCGATCTCGTGGGCCGCTTCGAGCTGATCCGCACGATGGATTGGCTTGCGACCAATTCGAGCTTTCAGATCAGTTGGAGCGATCGCGTGCTGCCCTCATACGCGTCGTTCAATCGGCACGATGATCGCTACGGTTGGCAGGGCCGTGGCGCTGCGTGGGAATACGTCATCATGCTCGCCAACGAAGCGGGCAAAGACGTTTGGATCAACGTTCCCGACCTGGCCACCGACGACTACGTGAGGCGCCTGGCCCAGCTGTTTCGCGACGGTTCCACGATCGACGGCGTCACCTATCCGCCGCTCGATCCGGAGCTCGACCTCTACGTCGAGTACAGCAACGAGCTGTGGAACGGCTTCGTCGATTTCGAGCAGGCCGAGCGAAATCGCGAAGCTGCGATCGCCGAGGTCGCCTACGGCAATTCGCCGCTCGACTTCGACGGCGAGACCTCGGCCAGCATCTGGCAATGGCGGCGCGTCGCGAAACGCGGCGTCGAGATCAGCAACATCTTGCGTGGCGTATTCGGGAGCACGCAGATGATGCGCCGCATCAAGCCGATCCTGGCCTGGCAACAAGACGACGGTCAGGGCACCGGCAGCGCCGCGCTCGATTTCGTCGATCGCTACTACGGCGCGGTCCACCCTGGGAACGCCACGCCCTATCCAGTGCCTTGGTTGTTCTATGGAGGCGGCGGCTCTGCGTATTACGGCCCCGAGCGCGATCGCACCGATCTTACGCTGAGCTCGGTCTGGAGCTCGGCCACGATGGACATCGATGCGTGGCGAGCGGTGCTGTTGCGCGACGCTCAGCTCACCCTTGCGTACGGGCTCAAGCGGATCGCTTATGAAGGTGGTCCGAGCCTCGAAGGCGACGCTTCGGCGGACGTGAAGCGTGCGGCGTGGGCCGATCCGCGGATGACGACGCTCTTCATCGCGCAGCACGACGCGTGGTCCGAGATGAATGGCGATCTACTCGCGTACTTCGCGGATGCGGATTCGAGCCGGGCGTGGGGCTTCGTGGAGGAGGTCGTCACGCCGCTGGTGATCACGCCGAAGCTCGCGGCGATCGACACCCTGACTTCGGCAAATCGCACGCGCGCGCGTTCCACGATGGGGCAAGTGCTGCCACTCGATCGCGCCGGCGGTGTCTTCGACGACTGTCGTCCGCGCTGGCTTGCGACCGCCTACGGAGGCCAAGCCACGATCAGCCTCGAAAGCGCGCGCCAGACATCCGAGGGGCGCAGCCAGAGCGACTGGCTCCTGTACATCGTGCGCAACCCGACCAACGAGCCGATGACCGCTACGCTGCGCCTCGACTACGAGCGCGGCACGACTGATGCGAGCGTGCTGGTGCGTGTCGATGGCTATCCGTTGCACGAGATCGCGGTCGCGGGCGGCGGAAGCGCGACGCGCACCGTGGTGCTCGGCCCTGGATCACACGGTCTGGTGTTGCGGGCCAGCGCGGGTGCCTTCACGTTGCGCCGCGTGGTGTTGACCGATGCGTTCGCTTCTATAGCGGTCCCGATGCAGCCGCCCACTGCGCTCGGCGCCTTGGTGCTCTCGCTGCTCGCGTGCGCCACGTTGTTCGCGCGCTCGCACGCGCGACGCAGGTGAGCCGGCAAGCCGTGGATCGAGTACCGCTAACACCGCGCCACGACGTCGCAAACTGAAGACACGAAGGCGCGTGCTCGGTGGGCCGCTTGCGTCCGCGGAGCATGCGACCCTAGGGATCCGCCATGAACGTGCTCGCCCCCATCGTCGCTGCGCTCCTGACGGCCATCGCTGCGCTGCACGTGTACTGGGGGGCCGGCGGGGTCTGGCCCGGTCGCGATGGCGAGAGTCTCGCGCTCACCGTTGTCGGTGGACCGATCGGCTCGCGCATGCCGAGCGCGTTTGCGTGTCACGCGGTCGCGGTCGTGCTGGTCGCCGCAGCGCCGCTCGCGCTCACGCTTGCGGCGATGACGTTCGGCTCGCTGCTCTAACGGACGTAGGCACGAGCTAGCGCGCGCGGACCACTTCGCTGTTGCGCGGAGTGCCCGCGCCGGGATGAAACGCGCGATCCGCGCCCTGTGTTTCATAGCGGGAGAACACCGCGGGGCGCGTCTGAATCGGCTCGAGCGACGACAGAAGCGCCCAATGCAAGTGGGGAGTCTGCGCGCCCGAATTGCCGCAGCGCGCGAGCACCTGACCGCGCCGCACGCGCTCGCCCACGCGCACGCGCAGCGACCCCTGCTGCAGATGGACGTACTCGCTCAGCTCGGCCTCGGCATGCTTGACGATCACGGTGTTCGCTTGTCGAGCCTGACCGAGCACGCCGTTATCTGGGAAGTGATCGATCGCGCGCACCACCACGCCGTCTGCGGTCGCGAGCACGTCGGCGCCGAACCCATACCAATCCTTCGTGCGCGCGCCGCGACCGTCATGCGCTCGGCCCTCCGCATCGACGCGGACGAAATCGAGCGCATACGCCGCTCGGCCGTGATGGGTTGCAGAGCCGTGGTAGCCCTGCATCACGACCCAGCTGTCCGCGAACGGCAAGGTGAGCTCGGTCTGTTGCTCGCGCTCGGGCTGCGGCTCCGTGCTCGCGCGTGTCTCATGCCCATGCGCGGGCTCGCCCGTGACCGGAAGAGTCGCGGCGCATCCGACCGATGCAAAGATGAACAGCCCGCCGAACGCGTGGCGCATGCGCTGACCAACCGGATCGCTCACGCGAACGACATGCGACCCTGATCGAGCACGACCTCGCCGGCTTCGTTCAGGGTTTGAAACAAGCAGCGCGTGCCATCGATCCACATGTTGATCGTGAGCGCTTCGCCTGGGTATACCGGCTTCGAGAAGCGGCCTTCCATCGACTTGAAGCGCGCGGCGTCCCCGCCGCACAGCGCGTGCAAGAGCGCGCGGCCCGTGAAGCCGTAGGTGCACAAGCCGTGCAAGATCGGTCGCGGAAAGCCGGCGAGCTTCGCGAATTCCGGATCGCTGTGCAGCGGG
>JAYUYY010000519.1:0-5213 GCA_043752225.1 Sandaracinaceae bacterium
CAGCATGCCCGCCCATGTATCGAGCCGGTCGCTGGAACCTCCCTCTGTTCGTCACACCAGCGGTGGAGGACGATTCGGCTGCGTCCTTGGC
This sequence comes from Sandaracinaceae bacterium, assembly GCA_043752225.1. GTDB lineage: Bacteria > Myxococcota_A > Polyangia > Polyangiales > JAFGIB01 > JAYUYY01. The sequence continues at coordinate 92 of JAYUYY010000519.1, forward strand.
GCCCCACGTGAAGAAGTTTCGCGCGAGCAGCAACTTGGAAGCGCTGCGCACCTAAGCAGCTCGGTACGAAGGCAGGGCGGACTGACATGAGCGTGCGATCACCGAACGAAACGAGCAGCGCAAGTAACGCGGTCATCACGCCCGTCCTTTTGTTCATGAAGGAATGCGTCAACAAGATATGAGTCTCGAACGCAAGGTGGCGAGGCAGCTTCAACCGGGGTCGTGCGCGCGATGAATTTCCTGATCGCCGACACTTTCACCGACGGCCTCGCGCGCCTTACGGGCGACGAACAGAAGGCGGTCAAAACGACGGTCTTCGATCTCCAGATCAACCCCGCAGCTCCCGGTCTGAGCTTCCACAAGCTCGACCGCGCGAAGGACAAGCGCTTCTGGTCCGTGCGCGTCAGCCTCGACATCCGCATCATCGTGCACCGCACGGATGCAAGCCTCCTGCTCTGCTACGTGGGTCATCACGACAAGGCGTACGACTGGGCGGAGCGGCGCAAGCTCGAGACGCATCCGACCACGGGCGCTGCGCAGCTCGTGGAGATTCGCGAGACGGTCCATGAGGTGCTCATCCCCGTTTACGTCGAGGCGAAGGTCGCGGCGAAAGCAAAGCCACTGCTGTTCTCCGATGTCGAGGATGAGCAGTTGCTCCGCTACGGCGTTCCGTCCGAGTGGCTGGGCGACGTCCGACAGGCGAACGAGGACACTCTGCTATCGCTCGCCGAACGTCTTCCCGCGGAAGCGGCGGAGGCCCTTCTGGAGCTCGCAACCGGTGGCAAGCCGCAGATAGCGACGCCAGCGCCGGCGAATGCCAACCCCTTCGAGCATCCGGACGCGCAACGGCGCTTCCGCGTGATGAAGAACGTAGAGGAGCTCGAGCGCGCGCTTGCGTTTCCGTGGGACAGATGGACGGTCTTCCTGCATCCCGCGCAGCGGCAATGGGTCGAGCGCGACTACAGCGGGCCGGCGCGTGTCTCAGGCTCGGCTGGCACTGGGAAGACCATCGTTGCCCTGCATCGAGCGGTGTTTCTTGCGCGCAAACATCCTGACGCGCGGGTGCTGCTGACGACGTTCTCCGAGATCCTGGCGAACGCACTCCGCACGCGCTTGCGGCGCTTGATCAGCAATGAGCCGCGGCTGGGAGAACGCATCGAAGTGCACGCGATCAACGCGCTCGGTGAGCGCCTGTTCGGGCTTCACGGTGGCGTTGCTGCGGTAGCACCGGCCGAGCGGATGAAGGCGGTGATCGCCGACGCCGCCGCGGCCGTACAGGGTCACAAGTTCTCGCAGCGCTTCTTGCTCGGCGAGTGGGAGCAAGTCGTGGATGCGTGGCAGGTCGAGACCTGGGAGGCGTACCGCGACGTCGAGCGCTTGGGCCGTAAGACGCGCTTGCCCGAAGCGCAGCGAGCTGTGCTGTGGTCGATCTTCGAGCGCGTTCGCCATGCGCTGCGCGACGGAAATCTCACGACGCATGCTGAGATCTTTGCGAAGCTCGCGGGCATCGTACGTTCGGCGAAGAACCCCGCGTTCGATTTTGCGGTGGTCGATGAGTGTCAGGACCTTGGTGTCGCTCATCTAAGGTTCCTCGCCGCGCTCGGCGGCTCGCGCCCGAACGCGCTCTTCTTCGCTGGCGATCTGGGGCAGCGCATCTTTCAACAGCCGTTCTCCTGGAAGGCTGTGGGCATCGACGTTCGTGGCCGGTCGCGCACGCTCCAGGTCAATTACCGAACGTCGCATCAGATTCGCAAGCAGGCCGACCAGTTGCTCGCGGCCACGGTCTCCGACGCCGATGGGAATGTCGAAGACCGCGACAAAACGGTGTCCGTGTTCAATGGTCCCGCGCCGGTCATCCGCGTTTGCGCGAATGCGAAGGAGGAGACCGATCTTGTTTCGGGCTGGATCGCCGAGCGCACTCGCGAAGGCTATGCGCCGCACGAGATCGGGATCTTCGTTCGGTCGGAAGCTCAGCTCGCACGGGCTCGCGCGGCGGTCGAGGCTGCGAAGCTCCCGTTCGCAGTCCTCGACGACAAGGTGGATACCGTCAGCGGCAAAGCGGCGGTGGCCACGATGCATGTCGCCAAGGGGCTCGAGTTCCGCGCCGTCGCGGTGATGGCCTGCGACGACGAAGTGATCCCGCTGCAGGAGCGCATCGAGACGGTCGCGGACGAGGCCGACCTCCAAGACGTCTACAATACGGAGCGGCACTTGCTCTATGTCGCGTGCACGCGTGCGCGAGACCAGTTGCTCGTTTCGAGCGTGAAGCCGGCGTCGGAGTTTCTTGACGACCTAGAAAAAGCGCAAGGCAAAGGACGATGACGCGCGCCAAGGAGTACTCACAAGTTGGCCGCAAGGAGCTGGAGGGCGCCGATCGATGAGCGAGTACCAATGCTACGAGCTCGTCGCGCTCGATCGGCCGCTCACGGCCAAGCAGATGGCCGAGCTGCGCGCGGTTTCGGCGCGCGCGGAGATCTCTCCAACGCGTTTCTGGAACGAGTACCACTGGGGCGAGCTCAAGGCCGACCCGGCCAAGCTCTTGGAGCGCTACTTCGACGCGCACCTGTACTTCGCGAGCTGGGGCACGCGCCGGTTCATGCTGCGCTTGCCGAAGGCACGTGCGGACGTGAAGGCGCTCAGGCCGTACTTCGGCAAGGGGCACGCAGCGCGTCTCACGACCGTCGGCGACTACGCGGTGCTGGACCTCCGCAGCGATACCGAGGAGCCCGCATACGATGAGCCGAATCGTGGCTCGCTCGCCGCGCTGTCTCCGCTTCGCGCCGAGCTGATGAGCGGCGACCTGCGTCCCGCATATCTCGCGTGGCTGCACGCGGTTCACGCAGGCGACGTCGATGATGACGCAGAGGAGCCGCTGGTTCCCGCAGGGCTTACCGAGCTGACCCCGGCGCAGGAGGCGATGATCGAGCTCCTGCGCATCGACATCGACCTCGTCGCCGCGGCAGCCAGCGCGAGCGCTGCCGCGACCGACGACGGCGCGCGGTTTCGGCGATGGATCGCCGCTCTCTCGGCGCAGGAAAAAGACGGGTGGCTGCGACGCGCCGCCGACGAGCCCTACCTCGCGCTCGGTGGCGAGCTGCTCCGCGTGTTTCGGGCGACAGCTAAGGGCGACCGCTCCCGCGTACGTCGGACGGTCGGCGAGCTCCGGGCGCTCGCTCAGGCGCAGCGAGCGGAGCGGGAGAAGGCGGATGCCATACGCGCGAAGCAGGCAACAACTGCTGCCGCTGCCAAGCGCCAGCGCCGCCTCACCACGCTCGGACGCGATGTCGATGGCGCCTGGGAAAAGCTCGAGGAGCTCGTTTCGGCGAGCAGGTACGACGAAGCCGTGACGCTCGCCGTCGACCTGCGCGATCTCGCGGCTCGTGATGGGACAGAGGCGGCCTTCGCAAAGCGCTTCAAGGTGCTGCGCAAGCGCCAGCTCCGGCGCCGCGGCTTCTTCGATCGATGGAAGCGCGCAAACCAGCGCGAATCAGGAGAACGTGATGTCGATGGATGCTGTCGCGTTCGAGGTCGAGCAAGGGGTCATCGAGCTACCCGGAACACCCGCTCGGTGGATCTGGGCGTTTACCTGTCCGACGCCGAAGTGCGCCTGCAGGGTGGCCGTCGTGCTGTCGATGCGGGAAGACCGCGCGTTGCTGCTCGAGCGCGGTCGGCCGGTCGCCGACGCTTGGCTCGGGCACGCACCCTACGGCCAGGTCGCGAAGAACCTGACAGACGTCGTGGCGTTCGCGATCGACCTCGACACGCTCGAGCTCTTCCCTCCCGTCGGTGAAGCGCCGCTCGATGCCGGAGCGGTACCGGACGTGAGGGAGATTGTTGAGCGTATCGACGACGGCGTGCTGGACGCGATTGCGCGCCTCTGGCACCGCGGCAAGGGAGAGCAACCGCCGCCCGAGCCCGGTGCGGATGGCGCAAAGATCCAGATCGAAGGCTGGAGTCCTGGCGAGCTCGTGGCCTGGCACGACGCACAACCCTCGCTGCGCCGAGATACATACGTTTTCGGTGATCGTCTGTTCGAGGCGGTCGAGCTCTACTGTGTGAAGGCGGGCTGCGACTGCGGCACGGTCATCGTGGACTTCGATGCCAGCGTTCCGGGCGCCGTTCCATACCCGGGGCACGTCGAGCTCGCGGGTGGGGTCGTGACCCTTCACCCCGAGCAGGAGCCACACGGAGAGCACCTGGACGATCTCTGGGCTGCGTACTGCGCGCGCTACCCGCGCTACCAAGAGCGCTTCGCGCGGCGAAGCGCGACGATGCGCGGGCTCGCTGGACGCATCGTCGCTACGCCAAAGCCCAAGGTCGGTCGCAATGCATTGTGCCCGTGCGGCTCGGGCAAGAAGCTCAAGAAGTGCTGTGGGGCTGCTTGACGACGAAGCGCAATCGTCGACGAGACCCATACTCGCGCACCGTGGTCCGCCTCCCGGAGCAACCCCTTGCGGATTCGATCCTCGATGCCGGTGCCATCCGCGGTTGAGTGCGACGTTCAGCTGATTGGAATCGAGAAGGTGACGCAGGCACCGCGCTCGGGGAGATTCTCGGCGAACGCGCTTCCGCCGTGCGCTTCGGCGATGCGGCGCAGGAGATAGAGGCCCAGGCCTACGCCGCCGTGAAGCCCGGGCCGTCGTCTTCGAGCGCAAAGCGGATGCTCGAGCCGTCGTTGGAAGGTTGGCGTTGCACGCGCAACGTCGCGTGGGTCGCGCCGTGCTTGTGCGCGTTGTCGAGCAGGATGGTGATCGCGCGTGCGAGCAGCGTCGCATCGGCTTGTAGCTCGCGCGCATCGCTTGCGACTTCGAGCTGCACGTTCGCGAGCTGTGCGCGCTCGATGCATGCGCGCGCCAGCTCCTCGCTGCTCAGCGTGCGTCGCTCGAGCGCGCCGGCTTCGACCCGGGCGCCGGCCAGCAGCTCGCCGACCCGCGCGTCCATCTCGACGATCTCGCGCTCCATCTTGTCGAGCGCGGAAGTGCTCGCGGGATCGGTTGGCGCGTGCTCGCGCTCCTGCAGCATCGCGAGCAAGACGCGCATGCGCGCGAGCGGCGTGCGCAGCTCGTGCGAGACCGCGCCAAGCAGCTCGCGCTGCGTCTTCACCTGCGACTCGACGCGCTCG
>JAYUYY010000520.1:0-5210 GCA_043752225.1 Sandaracinaceae bacterium
CCGATCGGCCCGCGCACGCTCGCCGACAAGACCGAGACGAGCTTCCTGCGCCGCCAAACCGAGCTGCTCTACGCCGCGGGTGTGAAGCAGATCGTGATCGTGGTCGGCTCGCTCAAAGACATGATCATCGAGGACGTCGCGCGCTGGGACATCCCGGTCACGCTCGTCACCAATCCCACGCCCGACATGGGCACGAGCGGCAGCCTGCACAGCTTTCAGTACGCGGTGCGCTCGGAGCACGGCGTGCTCGACGGACGTTTGCAGACGATCTTGGCGGACGCGGACATCGTCTATCACCGCGAAGTGTTGCAGACGCTGCTCGATGCGCCCGCAGAGAGCTCGCTGCTGGTCTGCCATCGCGTGAGCGGTGACAACGAAGAGGTCCGCGCCTACGGCAGCGAAACGCACCCGCGCTTCCTCGGCAAAGCGCTCACCGACGCGCTGGTCGCTGGTGAGCCGTGCCTCGGTGAGGCGACGGGCATCGTGAAATTCGCTCCTCGAGATCATGCGCTCGCGCGCGAGACGGTCGATTGGATGGTCGGAGATCCCGACGCGACCGAAGGCACGCCGCGCCGCAAGGGCTACAGCCCCGCGGGCAAAGCCACCGAGCACGAAGAGCTGACCCAACGCTTCATGCGCTACGGCCGCATGCGCTGCGTGCGTTTCAGCGATGCGCTGCCGTTCATGGAGTGCGACGACGCGCGCGAGTACGCCCGCGTGCGCGAATCGTTCTACCCGAGCCTCCTGGCCGGCGAAGCGAGCGCATCGGGGTCCGGCAAGGTCGCACCGTGAGGCCGATGATCCTGCTCAACCCGGGCCCGGCCAACACTACCGAGACGGTGAAGCGCGCCATGACGCGCCCGGACATCTGCCCGCGCGAGCGCGAGTTCGGCGATGTCATGGAGCGAGTGCGCGATCAGATCACGCAGGTGGTCAGCACGAGCAGCGCGTTTACGTCCGTGTTGTTCGGTGGCTCAGGCACCGCCGCGGTGGAAGCCGCGCTCGCCTCAGCAGTGCCCACGAATGGCCGTTTGCTCGTGATCGACAACGGCAGCTACGGCACGCGCATGAGCGATATCGCGGCGGCGTACGGGATGCGCCACGACGTCGAGCGCTTCGGCGTCGGCGGCTTCCCGGATGTCGATCGCATCGGCGAGCGGCTCGCGCAGGCTCAAGCCGCGAACGACAGCTACACGCAGCTCGCGGTCGTACACCACGAGACCTCGACCGGCATGCTCAACCCGGTCGAAGCGATCGGCGCGCTCTGCCGCAAGCACGGCGTCGAGATGATCGTCGACGCGATGTCGAGCTACGCCGGGATCGCGATCGACCTCGAGCAACTCGGCGCGACGTTCCTGGTCTCGAGCTCGAACAAGTGCATCCAGGGCATGGCCGGACTCGGCTTCGTAATCGCCCGCCGCGATCGCATCGAGGCGATGAAACCCGTGCCCGGCCGCTCCTATTACCTGTGCATGGCCAGCCAGCATCGCTTCTTCGAGCAGCAGCGCCAGATGCAATTCACCCCGCCGGTTCAGGTGGTTTATGCGCTGGAGCAGGCGCTCACCGAGTATTTCGCGGAAGGCGGGCCCGCACGCCACGCGCGCTATGTCGCCAACTGGGAGGCCCTCGATGGCGGCATGAGAAAGCTCGGTTTCCGCCGGCTTCTGCCTGAGGCTATACTCTCGCGGATCTTGACGGCGTACATCGAGCCCGATCACCGCGAGTACAACTTCGACCACATGCACGATCGACTGTACGCAGCGGGCTTCACGATTTATCCGGGCAAGGGCGCGAGCCGCGCCACCTTCCGGCTCGCCAACATGGGTGCAGTGACCCCCGACGATATGCGGGCGTTCGTCACTGCGATGGCCGGTACGCTCAGCGCCATGGGCGTTGACCGGCTCTACTCCACGGCAGAAACCTGAGGTCCTCGATGCAACCCGAGCTCAGCGTGCAAGCGCAGCCCAAGCCGGCCGATTCGGGTTTCGCCGCCGCGACTCCGTCGCGCTTCGAGCAGCGCATCGTGGAGTGGTTGTGTCAGCCCGTGCTGATGCGCATCCCCGCGAGCGTTCACCCGAACACGATCTCGCTCTGGACCCACTTCGTCGCGTGGGTCACCGCGGCCTGCGCCGTGGCTTCGCCGCTCTTGCCCAAGCCGTATCGCTCGGTCGTGTTGGTCGCGGCGGGCGTCGGCATGTTGATCTCGATGATCGGTGACTGCCTCGACGGCATGCACGCGCGGCGCACCGGTCAGACCAGCAAGCTCGGCGAGATGATGGATCACTGGCTGGACGCGATCATCGCGCCGCTGGTGACGATCGGCGCGTCGCTCGCGCTCGAGATGGAGCCGTGGGTCATCGCGTGCGTGAACGTGATGGTCGCGCTCGTCTATCACGCGCAGCTGGTGCTCTATCACCACACCGGCAAGTTCGTTCACCCCGAGCCCGCGTCCGGTGTCGAAGGTCAGTTCGGCGTGTCGATCGGCTACGTCGCGATGGCGGCGCTGTTTTACTTCGTGCACAGGCACGTGCCGTGGCTCGACGTCGCGCTGGTCACGCTCGGAGCGCTCGCGATCGGGGTCGAGCTCAAGTGCAGCGCGTTCTTCTACGCCAAGCCCGGCTTCCGCATGGACCGCCACCTGATCTTCGTCGCGATGGGCGCCGCGCTCGCGGGCTTTTATCTGCTCGGGGCGATCGACGTGTACGCGTTCTTGCTGACGCTGGTCTTCATGTCGTTCCGAATCTCGGGCAGCTACGTGCTGTTCACGATTCTCCACCGCCCCTTCAACGGCAACGACTACGGCATCGTCGCCTTTTTGTGTGCGATCGCCGCCGCGCATGTCGCCATGCCCGAGGCCACCGTGCTCGGCCTGAGCCTCGGCTCCAGCCTCGCGTATCTCGCAAGCGCCTACATGTTCGCCCGCAACATGATCGACTTCATGCAGCACTACCGAACCCTGCATCCCGTGGCACGCTAGCCACGCGATGGATCACGAAGTCGACATCGTCGTCACGGGTCTCGATGTGACTCAGGTCGATGCTGCCCGCGGTCTGGTGGTTGCATTCGATCTTTCTGCGGCGCAGGCCGAGCTGTTCGTGCGCGAGCTGCCCCGCGTGGCCAAGCGGCGCGCCTCGGAGTCCGAAGCGGCCCGCTACGTCGCGGCGCTGCGCGCGATCGGCGTGCGCGTCGAGACCCAAGCGAGCGAGGCGCCGCGCACGACCTTCCGCGGGCGGCTCGGCGGCGAAGGGCGTGACCATGAGGACCCGTTCTCCGATCACCCGCCCTCGATCCTCGAGCTGCCGTTCGATGTGCCCGCTGAAGTGCCGATCCGCGACGTCGTGATGGCGACGCGCAGCCTCGGGATGATCTCGAACCCGCCGCCCGAGACGCTCAACCCTTCGTTTCCCAGAGCGCCGCTGCTGCCGCGCGACATGCACCGCTTGCCGAACGCCAACATCATGTTGCCGAGCATGCGGCCCGAGGCGGACGACGATACCGATCCGCACGACGCGCCGCGCCGTCACACCGACGCGCAGATGCCGCCGCCCCATGGGCCGCGCGTCCAAGCTGCGCCGAGCGGGCGCGGCGAAGAGTCTTCGAGCGCGCCAGCTTGGAGCCCGATCGCCTTCGCGAAACAAGCGAGCGCGGCGCGCGCGGACGAGAGCGCAGCCGACACAGCTGCGGGTCGCGCGAACGACCCGTCGGCTATCGAGCTAGCCGCGAAGCGTAAACGGCGCGTCCTGCTCGGAGTCGCGCTGCTGATCGGCGTGGCGTTGATCGTGGTCGCGAGCGGCGCGTTTCGCCGCGCGTCGCAGCGACGGGCCGAAGATCCGCAGCTCTCGCCGGGCCAGCTGCAACGCTCCGCGCCGAGCGGCGACGAAGGCAAACCTCCGTGAGCATATCTGCACTCGAAAGCGCGCTAGGCGTGCGCGTCGCATTCAGCACCGACGAGCTGCTCGCCGAGGCCGCCTACGGCTCGCCGTTGATCGCCGGCGAGGTGCGCTGTCATGGCGGCTTCGACGTCGACGGCCGATACCAATCTCCGCGCACGCTGAATCGCTCACCCGCGATCCTCGCGTGGCAGAAGCGGCTCGCGTCGGAGGACGGCTCGTTGATTGAGATCGAGCAAGCGCTGATCCCGCCGCAGTACCCGAGCGTCGAGCAAGCGCGCCTCTTGCTCACGAGCGGCGTGCGCGAGCCGATCGTGCGCACGCTGACCGTGATCTCGATCCTGGAGGGCTTCGGCGCGATTATCCGCGACGTGCGCGTGCCCGAGCTGAGCTCGCTGGTCATCGAGCCGATCGAAGGCCGCGCGATCGCCCACCTCGAAGGTTTGTTCGAAGCCCATGCGCGCGATGAAGCCGGCTACAAAGATCAGGGCGGCCACAAACAAATGTGGGAAGCGGCGCGCGATCTCGCGCTCGACAACCCGAAGATCCCTTCGGACGTGTTCATGCGCTTGATGGGCGACCGCGGGCAAGCGCGCGCCGCTGAGCCGATTTTTCCGCAGCTCGATCGCAAGCTCTATCGAATGCTCGCGATGATGGCGCAGGTGCTGGTAATCGAGGTCTTCGCCACGCGCACGTTCGACTGGGGCGAAGCGGTGCTTTCGGATCCATCGATCTCGTCGAAGGCCAAGGAAGCTGGCGCGATGGTTCGATTCATCCGCTCCGACGAGAGCCCGCACGTCGAGTACTTGCGCACCGCGCTCTCCGAGCTGCGCCAGCTGACGCTGCGCACGGTGGACGGCGCGCTCTTGCCCGGCCGCACCGTGGTCGATGGATTGATGCACCACGTGCTCGCGCGCGCGATGCAGGGTCGACCGCCGCAGCAGCGCGACGACATGCAGGCCAGCATCGCGCGTGCGATCCAGAGCGGCCAAGCGCGCCCTTCGCTCGTAAGCGAGCTCGATGCGCTCGAGACGGCTTTCACGCCACCCGCACGCACCGGTTTCGAGCCGGGCGCCGTGTCGGAACCCGTGTCGGGCGCCGTGTCGGAACCCGCAGCGTGAGCATGACGCCGCTGCAGCGCGCCTATCGCAGCTATCGCGTGGCGAATGCGGCGGCGCGCATCTTCGCGCTCTACAAGGCGCCGAGCGCGCTGCGCAAGGCGCTCGGCAAGCCCGCGCTCACCGAGCTCGAGCTTGCGCCGACGCATGCGCGCGCGTCTCAGATCTTGCTCGAGCTCGCGCTCGATCTGCGCGGCGTGAC
>JAYUYY010000521.1:0-5206 GCA_043752225.1 Sandaracinaceae bacterium
GAGGTGCCGTCGATGCATCGGTTGATGCTCAGTGTCTCAGCACCACCGACGCGAGCTCAAGATCGGGCCCTCCGATTTGCAATACCTTTACGCACCGTCAGCCTGCGCGGGATGCTCTTAGGCCGAGAGGCCGCGGATCTCCATCTTCGGATGCCCAAGCGCGAGGAAGTCGCGCTCGTTGAGCGTCAACAACACCGCCGCGTTCGCTTTGTCAGCGCACGCAAGGATGTGAGCGTCATAAGAACCTCCGCCAGCGACGGTGCCCACGGGCAGCGATCGCAAGAAGCGCCACAGCTCTGCAGCCGTCAGGGTGATTACCAACGCCGCATTCTCGAAGGTCTCTTCCAATAGGACGAGTGAATCGGCCGGGCTCAACCGGTGCGGAGACGGCAGCCGAGTCATGACGGCATACGCTTCCACCAGCGCCGGACCAGGCACCACCAATCGCGCACGCTCGAAAGCGTGCTGCAGCGCTTTGAGCGCCGGCCCGTGCGCCTCGTGCCAGCCCAAGAGCGCTGCGACGATCACGCTCGTGTCGATCGCGATCCGAGACTCAGCCATGACGTCCGCGCAAGGCCTTCTGCGTCGCGCTCACGAGCGCGGCATCGAGCAGCTCCGCGCCGTCCATCGGCATCGCGACACGCACGGCGCCGCGCTTCACGATCTTCACCTTGCGCGCTGCTGGCTCGATCTCGACGCGGCCATCGCGTACGCGGATCTCCAAAGCCGTTCCCGGCGTAAGGCCGGCTGCTCTGCGAATCGCCTTGGGAATCACGATCCGGCCGGCGGCATCGATGGACGCGAAAATGGTAGAATCCATGCCATTTTTCGTACCACGCAGGCCGCCACTTTGCAGTAGAGGAGCGCGCTCACGGCACTAGGCAAGGGCCCGTGCTCGGCGTGATCCATCGGCAATTCGAGGGGAACCCTCCGGATTGGTAGCTCGTGCATCCGGCCATCTCGGTGATCGCCGAGCACGCGTCGACAACGTCTTGGTCCGGAGCAATACCTGTGCACGCGACCGCGCACGATCCGCTTTCGCAGGGACACTCGCCGTCGCACGCGATCTCTACGGATACGCACTCGCGTCCGCACGTCGCGTCGTAGCTCTGGCCATCGACGCCGCACACTGGGAAGTAAGCGCCAAGCGTGCACCCGCAGTTGGCTTCGCAGGCATTGCCCGCGCCGCACATTAGCCGCCCGCCGGCGCAGTAATTGGGACCGTCCTGGGGAGCCGGATCGCAGCAGGTTTCGCCGATCTCATTGCAGTCGGTCGAGCTGACGCCTGCATCGCCTTCAACGTTTCCTGCGTCCGCACCCGCATCAGTGGCGCTTGCCCCGCTGACTCCGCCGGAGCCCTGACCCGCACCACCCTCGCCGCTTCGTCCGCCGTTGCCACTGACGCCAGCGCCACCGGTCCCGGTACCGCCCGAGCCGCCCATCACACCCGCATCCGCGGCCGATTCGCGGCAGCGACCGGCGACACATGCGTAGCGCGCGCCGAGCGCGTCACAGTCATCGAGCTCGCTGCATTGGAGATCGCACGCTGTTTCGATCTCGCTGCCGCATGCGCTCGGCGTCGCGACACAGCTCGCGGTATCGGCCAAGCCGTCGCAGCTGCTCTCGCTCGCACACGCCTTGGTGCATACGCCGCAAATGCATTCGAGGTCGCCTTCGCACGCGCCTTCGCAGGCCACGAGGAAGTGCGTCTCGGTTTCGACGCGCGGATCGCTTCCATCGGAGCACGCTGCAGCGAGCGCAAGAAACGAGAGCGCGGCGATACGTTCGAACAAGCGTCTATGCCGTGGGCTCATGGCGCTCCTCATGGTCTCGGCGTTCCTTTGAAACAATGCATTGCCCACCATAGATGACCACCTCTTCATAATGCTCCGGCAACCCGTTGCGTTCGTTGTGTTCCTGCACGCGCTGTCTCAGCTCGGTGTGTTTGCGGCGAAACGCTGCGAGCGCGCCGCGCACTTCGTCTTCCAACGGATGCCCGGGCCAGATTCTCAAGCTGTACGTGCTGCCACCGACGTGGCTTGCGGCATACGCAGGCTCGCTCTCGCCGCTGGCGCGCAGGCGCGCGCACAGAGTCCGTACGACGGCCTGAAAGTGGTCGAGCATGCCGGCTTCCCAGCCTTCGCCGGACGTCACGCTCATCACGACCGAGCGCGTGGAGTAACGACCACCCGTAGCCTGCACGCGATCCTCGGCGACCAACTTCGCGAGCGCGCGATCCACGTCGTCGCGTGACGCGCGTAGCGTGCTCGAGAGCAGGTCCGCTGACAGCGGGCCTTCGCGATAGATCAGCAGCCACACCAGCTCGCCCAGGCCACCTGCGCGTTGTCCGAGCTGCAGGAGCTCTTCCGGCGTCGCCGCACGATAGGCGACGTCCTTGCCGGCACCGAGTCGGAACACGAAGCCCGACTCGCAAACATCGTGCAGGATGCTCTTCACCAGCTCCGGATCATCGCGATGAAAGCGGCGCAAGACCTCGGAGCGCGTGACGGCGCCAGACTTGCCGAGGTAGTCGAGCATTGCTTCCCAGAGCGAGCGATCTTGATCGGTGGTGCTGGCGCTGACTCGCTGCACGCGCCGTCGATAGCTGCGCAGCGCGAGACCAAACATGTCGGCGCTGACTTGCTTGCTGATGCCCTGGGATTCGATCTCGCGCGCCAGCTCTAGAAAGACCTGATTCGCCAGGTATGCGAGCGGCGCGCGCGCTCCGCCCGACGTTGCGAGCTGTGCGATCAAGACCATCGTCTGTCGCACGATGCCGTCGATCAGGACTTGAGCGTTCATGCGGTAGGACCCTATCCGCAGGCGGGCTCCGGCGCATCGGGACCGAAACGTCCGGACGGCAAAAACAAGCTGCCGCAGGGGGATCGGAGCAGTCGAGAGCTATTCGTCTGCGCTGAGCTGCACGAGTTGAAAGCTCGCGAGCGCAACCGCTTCGACGGGATGTGATTGCGCGACGATCGCGCGCATCTCGTGGAAGTACGCGCGCTGCAGATCGCGAATGCGCGCGAGGTCCGCGTGCGAGACGCCGAACAGATTGTACGCGGACGAAGCTACGCTGCCCTCGCGCGCACGCTCGATGCGCTCGACCGCGGTGCGGCTCCAGAACAGGCGCAAGCGCTGCGCTGCTTCGCGATCGCGCCGCGTGTCGACCGTCATCACGCGCGCAGGCGAATAACGCTTGCCGTCCCAAACGATCTGCCCGCTGCGTAGGAGCAAGAGCAAGCCCGTGTCCTCTTGCTCGCGTGGCAAATCGAGCACGCGCGCGAGCCACCCGGGCTGATGCTCGGGCAATGCGCGGTAGGCATCGAGCTCGAGCGCGCGCAGGAAGGCGTGTGAGAACGGCGCGTCGTACGCCGCACGGCGCGTGGCTTCGAGATCGCGATACGCCTTTTGAATGCTCGGCATCGTTTCGGGATCGACGAGGCACGCGATGAAGTCGAGCACGCGCAGCGAGGAGGCTTCGATCAGGCGTAAAAAGTCGGGCAAGCGCGGCTCGGCATCGCCCTTGAGCCAGCGCGCGACCGCGAAGCGGCTGCGATTCGTCGCCTGTGCGAGCGCGACGATCGATGTGGTGCCGCGCTGATCGTCGAGCAGCTTTGCGATGCTGCGCGCGCTCGTGACTCGCTTGGTCGCAGCGAGCCACTCGGGTTGGCGCGCGTAGAACATGAGCAAGCTCGCGCGCACATCGATCCCGGCGCGCTCCGCTGCGCGCATGGCGCGCGATGCGGTCGGGAAGTTACGCGCCGCTTCCCAGGTGTAGATCGCGTTGGCCCGGCAACCGACGCGCCGTGCAAAGGCTTCCTGCGAGCGCGCACCGCGAACGGCGCGCATCAAGTCGGCGGCGATCCGCTCGTAGTCCATCCCTTGATGATTCGCACATCGATGGTCCATTTCTCAAGGAGGTATGTGCATCTCGTCGCTGGAAGCTGGGCAAGCACCGTGTTTGAGTGCCGGTATGCGTTCCATCCATCTCCAAGTCCGGGCCCTACCCTGCAGTCTCGTGCTGCTAATGCTCGTGCTCGCAAGCTGCGTGAAGGACGGCGGACAGACCGGCGACGAGGATAGGCCCGACAGCGGCGCGACCATCACCTTCGAGCAGCTGGGCGCCTTCAGCTCCGGCAACTATCAGCCGGCGGGCTCGCTGCGTGAGCTCGCGGACGCGTCCGATGCCGTGATCATCGGTCGCGCGGAGCGGATCGAGCGCGGGCGCGTGTTCGCGGTGGCGCCGGGAGATCGTATAGAGACGGTGGTGATGCACGTCCGCGTGCTCGACACGCTCAAAGGCGACGCGGAGACGACGCTCTATCTCGAATTCATCGTGGGCAATGTTGAGACGCTCTTGCCCAGCGCGTTGCCCGACGAGCGCGTGCTGCTCTTCGCACGGCCTGCGCCGGATGAATCGATCGTCGTCGACGGTACGATCGAAGATGCCGGCCGCGGTTTGCCTGCGGGTGAGACGCTGCGAGTGCTGACTACGCCGCAGGGCTTTGCGATCGAGACGGAGAACGGTGGCGCAGCGCAGATCTTCGAGCCGACGGACACATTGCTGCAACGAGACGACAGCTTCGATGCGCTGATCGAGCGCGTGCGCGACGCTACGGACGAGCTGCCCGGTCCCGACGCGAGCACGGACAACAACCTGCCCGGACCCGACGCGAGCACCGCGACGGGTGATCGCATCGTGTTCACGGAGGCGCTGGCGTTCAGCTTACCGATCAACTCGATCCGCTACGGCGTCTCCGGCTACGACGCCGAGCACGACCTGTGTATCAGCTTGATCTGGTACCTCGATCCGATCACGGAGACGCGCTTCTGCGAGGTCGGCGATTCATTGCAACCGTACCTATGGGTCGAGCAAGGCGGGGCCGCCGGATGTTGGGATTACGCACCAAACGCGGAGCTGCTCGCGCAACGCGGCTGCGCGGACTTCGGTGAGCTGTCAGACATGACCGACGACTCGATCGACGTGGAGGTCGACGTGGTGAGCGATCTATGGAGCGGCACGGTCGCGTTCACGTCGCCGTAACATCTTGGAAGGCTTGCGAAGCTACTCGGTGGAGCCGAAGTCGAGCACGCTCTCGCCAGTGAGCTGTTGCACCGCGGTCACGAGGTGGAAATTTTGGTCGGACACTTGGTCCTTCACGTCGAGCCCATCCGGATCGAGCACTGATTCTACCTCGAGCGG
>JAYUYY010000522.1:0-5184 GCA_043752225.1 Sandaracinaceae bacterium
GAGGCAGAGACGGAGTGCGACGATCTCAACCCGTGCACCGAAGGCGATTCGTGCTCGGGCAACAACGCCGCTTGCGCAGGCTTTCTCGCGCACGAGTGCTCCGACGCGAACACCTGCACGACTGACAGCTGCGATCCCGAGGACACGAGCGGTGAGCCGTGTCGGCACGCGCTGCTAAGCGCCGTCGCGTGCGACGACGGCAACGCGTGCACGACCGATGACCTCTGCGACGTAGGCGTGTGCGATGGCGCAGGAACGCTCGCGTGCAACGACGAAAACCTGTGCACCGACGACGAGTGCGATCCGGCCTCCGGCTGCCTTGCGCCGTACAACACTGCGACTTGCGACGATGGCGACCCGTGCACGGTCCAAGACGAGTGCTTCGCGGGCGCGTGTCAGAACGTCGAGGCGCGCGATTGCCGCGACGAGAACCTGTGCACGACCGACTCGTGCAACCCGCTCGATCTCGACGGCAACCCGTGCGTGCTCACGAACAACACGTTGAGCTGCGATGACGGCGACAGTTGCTCGAGCAGCTCGCAATGCTCGGGCGGCTCGTGCGCGGGCAGCGGCAACGCATGCGGCGCGCAGGCCAGCGCGTGCAGCGAAGGCGAGCCGAACCAATGCACCTGCAACTTGGGCTACGTCGATGGCGGCGCAGGCCTATGCGTACCGATCACCAACGAATGCGATCTCGATCCGTGTGGAGATCACACCGCCTGCGTCGATCCGAGCAGCGAGCCGGGCAACGTTCAGTGCACGTGCCTAGCGGGCTACGAAGGCAATCCGGTCACCGGCTGCACCGACATGAACGAGTGCGCGGGCAATCCGTGCGGCGCCGGCTTCGGTAGCTGCGTGCAGAACGCTCCGGGCGAGGGCTACTCGTGCACCTGCGCGGAGGGCCTCAGCGCGCTCGACGGTCGCTGCATGTGCGATCTCAGCGGCACGTTCGTGATGCGCATCGACAGCGTGCTCTCGTGGTCGGGGATCGCGAACGTCGAGAACGCGACCGGCGTGATGACCAGCGCGTGGGCGATCCGCCGCCACGCATACGACCCCGACACCGGCACGCTCAGCATGGAGACCATTCCGTGCGGCGGAGCGTCGCCGGACATCTGCGGTACGGGCAACGCGCTGGCAGGGCTGCCGGCGGAGGCGTACGCGCAGTACTTGCCGAACCAGATCTGGCAGGACAACCCGCTGATGCCGACCGAGCTGATCGAGCTGCAGGGCTACGACACGCCGCGGCCGGGCAGCGACTTCGCGACGCCGTCACGCGCCGTGTTGCTCGGCATCGAGCTTGCGAACCCGACCGGTGCGTGGCCCGCGAGTCGCACCGCGGTCGGCACCACGAGCCCCGGCAGCACCAACGGCGCGCGCTGGGTCGACCACGATAGCGATGGTCAATCCGCGGTCACGAGCTTCGCCGTGCCGCCGGGCGGCGTCGTCGACAACGACACGCCTCCCGATCCGCCGATCAACTACGGCAGCACCTCGAATGTTTGCCCGCGCGGGCTCGGCCCAGACCTCGCGTACAACTACTGGCCGTACGGGGAGCTCGCGAGCTTCATCCCGTTCAACATCGACGTGCACCGCGTGAAGCGCTTCCGGATCGGGTCGCGCATGATCAGCAACCTCACCGGCAGCGTCGATAGCTGCGATGTTCTCTCAGGCGATGTCGTCGGCCCGAGCGGCGATCCGCCGTCGAGCGATGCGCGCTTCCAAGGCTGCGTGCAGTGCAGCGGCGTCGACAGCGCCGTCGACTGCAGCGCCCCAAGCGAGACCACCTGCACGCCCGCGATGATCGACTTCTTCGACGGTCAGCCGCAAACGCAGCAGGTGACGGCCTCGAGCTTCCTGATCGAGCGCACCGCCAACGAAGACATCACCTGCGACCAAGCGCGCGCCTTCGCCTTCACCGAGTAGCCCCGCGCAGGACCGACTTGGCAAGGGGACGGTCCTGCATAATTGCATTGTTCAAAACCTGCGAAGGGGACGGTCCTGCGTAATTGCATTGTTGCGATCGGCAAAGCCTTTTACGCAAAGGCCGCGTTCTTACAGTGGGACGGACAATGCAACTAAGCAGGACCGTCCCCTTTTAAGAAGGCAGCTTAAGGCAGCTTGCCGATGTGGCGGACGTCTTTGCCTTTGACCATGAAGACGACTTGCTCGGCGAGGTTGGTGGCGTGGTCGGCCATGCGCTCGACCCACTTGGCGACCGAGAGGACGTGGATTCCGTCGCGCACGAGCGTGGCGGGATCCTGTTTCATGGTCGCGACCAGGGCGCGGAAGAGCGTGTGGTAGAGCTCGTCGACCTCTTCGTCGCGGTCGATCACCTTTTGCGCTTGGTCGGCATCGGCGGCGACGAAGGCTTCGATCGCGTCGTGGATCATCGCGCGCACGAGGTCGGACATGCGCTCGATCGCTGCGAAGTCCCACGGCTGAGGCCGCTCGGCCATGTCGGCGACGCGCTCGCAGACGTTCACGGCGAGATCACCGATGCGCTCCAAGTCCGTGACCATCTTCAGCGCGATCGTCACGAAGCGCAGGTCCGAAGCGACCGGCTGCCAGCGCGCTAGGATCTGTGTGCATAGCTCGTCGGCTTCGAGCTCGAGGCGATTGACGCTGCGGTCGCGGCGGATCGTCTCGCGCGCGAGTTCGACGTTGCTGTCGATCAGCGCGCGGATCGAGGTTCCGATCATCGCCTCCACGATCGCAGCCATGCGCATCAGCCGCTGGCGCAGCTCGTCGAGCTGAGCTTCGTAGTTCCGGTCAGTATGTCCAGTCATTGGATGTGTCCGGTCATTGCCCTGCTCTCCATCATCCAAACTTGCCGGTGATGTAGTCCTCGGTTCGACGATCCGAGGGCGAGGTGAAGAGCTTCGTGGTCGCTGCGAGCTCGACGAGCTCGCCGGAGAGCATGAACGCGGTGTGCTCGGAGACGCGCGCAGCCTGTTGCATGTTGTGCGTCACGATCACGATCGTATAGCGCTCCTTGAGCACGTGGATCAGGTCCTCGATCCGCGCGGTCGCGATCGGATCGAGCGCAGAGCACGGCTCGTCCATCAAGAGCACCTCCGGCTCGACCGCCAGCGCGCGCGCGATGCACAAGCGCTGCTGTTGGCCGCCTGAAAGGCTGAGGCCGGGCGCGTCGAGGCGGTCTTTGACCTCTTCCCAAAGCGCAGCTTGCTTGAGCGCTTTCTCGGACGCGGCGTCGGCGTTCACGCGGCTCGCAGCACCGGTCAGCCGCAAGCCCGCGAGCACGTTCTCGCGGATCGACATCGACGGGAACGGGTTCGGCTTTTGAAACACCATGCCGACCCGGCGCCGCAGCAGCACCGGATCGACGTCGCGTTCGTAGACATCCTCGCCGTCCAGCAGCACGCGGCCCGCGACGCCCGCGCTGCTCACGAGCTCGTGCATGCGGTTGAGTGTGCGGATCAGCGTTGACTTGCCGCAGCCGCTCGGACCGATGATCGCGGTCACGCTGCGTTCGGCCATCTTCATGTCGACGCCGTGCAGGACGTGGTTGGTGCCGAACCAAGCCTTGAGGCCCTCGACCACGATCTTCACGGGCCGATCATTTTGCGTGCTGCTCGCCATTGAAGTCGCCTTAGCGTTCTTTCCGCTGCAATCGATTGCGCAGATAGATCGCGATGCCGTTGAGCACAAGCATGGTGCAGAGCAGCACGGTGATCGCGGCAGCAGAGTTCACGATAAAGCCTTGCTGCGGACGAGACACCCAGTTGAAGATCTGGATCGGCAACACGGTAAACGGCGAGTCGATGCCGTCCGGCACGAACGTCACGTAGGTCAGCGCGCCGACCACCACGAGCGGCGCGGTCTCGCCGATCGCGCGCGACATCGCGAGGATCGCGCCGGTCAGGATGCCGGGAAACGCGCTCGGCAAGACGACCTGCCAAATCGCGTGCCAGCGCGTCGAGCCCAGGCCGTAACACGCTTCTCGCAGCGACATCGGCACGGTCCGCAGCGCCTCGCGCGTGACGATGATGATCATCGGGAGCACGAGCAGCGCCATCGTGGCGGCACCGGCGATCAAGCTGCGGCCAAGCCCGAGCCCGCGCACGAAGACGCCGAGGCCGAGCAGGCCGTAGATGATCGAAGGCACGCCTGCGAGGTTCGCGATGTTGATCTCGATGATGCCGGCGAGCCGGCTGTGCCGGCCGTACTCCTCGAGGTAGATCGCCGCGCCGATGCCGACCGGCAGCGCGAGCAGCGCGGTCAGCCCGATCAAATAGATGCTGCCGACGAGCGCAGGCAAGATGCCCGCGAGCTCGGGCTTGCGCGAAGGGAAGCTGGTGAGGAACTGCCAGCTGATTCGACCGGCCGCATCGCTCAAGACGCCGGAGAGCAAGAACGCGAGCGCGAGCAGCGGCAAGGCGATCGCGAGCGCGCTGAGCAGCCAGAACGCGCGCTCGCCCAAGCGCCGCTCCGTGCGCGCGAGCTTGCGGCTGCGAACGATCGCTTGCGGTGGCTCGCTCACGTTTCCCTCCGGAAGCGGCGCGCCAAGCGATAGCTACCGATGTTCATCAGGAACGTGAGCAGGAAGAGCAGCGTGCCGACCACGAAGATCGTGCGGTACTCGATCGTGCCGGTCGGCGTGTCGCCCATGCTGACCTGCACGATGTATGCGGTCATGGTCTCGATCGGCACGCGCGGATCGAGCGTGAGCCGCGGCTGCTGGCCGGCCGCGATCGCGACCACCATCGTCTCACCGATCGCGCGCGACACCGCGAGGATCACCGCCGCCGCGATGCCACTGGTCGCCGAGGGCAAGACCACGCGAAAGATCGTCGGCAGCTTGGCCGCGCCGAGCGCGTAGGCGCCTTCGCGCAAGCTCTGCGGCACCGCGTACAGCGCGTCTTCGCTGAGCGATGCGATCATCGGGATGATCATGATGCCCATCACGATGCCGGGGCTCAGCGCGTTGAAGCCGGCGAGCCCGGGCACGATCGTTTGCAGCGCGGGCGAGACCACGACCAGCGCGAAGTAGCCATAGACGATGGTCGGGATGCCCGCGAGCATCTCGAGCGCGGGCTTGAGCACGCGGCGTGCGCGTTCGCTGCCGAGCTCGCTCAAGAAGACCGCAGCCAAGAGGCCAAACGGCAGCGCGACGCTGATCGCGATGAACGACGTGAGGAACGTGCCGGCGAGCAACGGCCA
>JAYUYY010000523.1:0-5182 GCA_043752225.1 Sandaracinaceae bacterium
CTCAGCGGATTTGGAGGTTGGTGTGTCAGGCGGGAGCGATCAGGATCCTGCGCGAATCTCAGCGGATTTGGAGGTTGGTGTGTCAGGCGGGAGCGATCACGGAGGGGGTGACGATTGCGTCGTGCAGCTTGAGGGGGAGCTGGGAGTTGGGCCAGGCGACGACGCGCTCGAGCTTGGCGCCTTCGGGGACTTGAGCGTTTGCGCCGAGGATGCACTCGCGCAGCGTGGCGCTCTCCGGCACGAGCGCGCGCGGATGAATGATGCAGCTGCGTGCGTCGGGCGTGATGCCCGGCCAGCGGACTTCGCCGCGCGCCAGCGAGAGGTTGGCTTGCAGGTATTGCGGCACGCTCACGCCGACGTCGAGCCACGGAGCGTCGTCGAGCACGCTCTGGACGCGGTCGCCGCGCGCGAGCCACTTGAGATACGCGTGCTGAATGATGTCGCCATCGCGCGGGAGATCGCGGATCGCACGCGAGCTGAGGATTTGCACGCCCGTGTACATCGCCGGCATCAGCGGCTCCTGATGCTCAGCCGGCATGCCGCGGATCCGTCGCACGCGACCGTCTGCATCGTGCTCGACGGCCGCGAACGCGCTGCCCTCGGGCAACGCGCGCAGGACCATCGTCGCGATCGCTCCGGTCGTGCGGTGTGCATGCAGCGCGCGTGCGAGATCAGGCGCGAACACCAGCTTTGGGTTCACGACCAAGAGGTCTTCGCCCTCGACCACGCCGAAGGTTTGCCACGCGTTGCGCACGCCACCGCCGGTGCCGAGGATCTGCGGCTCATGCGCGAAGCGCAGCTGCATGCCGCTCGGGCACACTGGCTCGAGCTCAGCGCGTAGCTCGGCTGCGAGGTGATGCGTGTTGGCGATCACGTCGCTGATGCCGGCGCGCGCGAGGTGCTCGAGCGCATAGAGCGCGACCGGGCGATTTGCGATCGGCACTGCCGGCTTGGGCAGCTCGAGGGTGAGCGGGCGCAGGCGCGTGCCGAGCCCCGCGGCGACTAACATGGCTCGCATATTCGGTTACGCCTTTACGACTTTGGGATGCGCCTGCCGGTACACACCGCGGCTATCGACGATCAGGTTCGCGTGCTCGAGGACCAGAGCGTAGTCGACGATGTCGTGGTCGGTGACCAGCACGACCGCATCGCGCGCGCGCAGCACTTCGGCCGTGAGTGGCTCCGAGCGCAGCTCCGGGTGCTCGGGCCATGAGCGCGTCTCGGGCGCTTCGAGCACGTATGGATCGTGGTAGCTGACGTGTGCGCCGAGCTCGACCAAGCGCCGGAGCACTTGAAACGCAGGGCTCTCGCGCGTGTCGCCGACGTTCTTCTTGTATGCGAGCCCGAGCACCAAGAGCTTGCTACCGCGCACCGCCTTGCCGCGCTCGTTGAGCGCGTGCTGCAAGCGGCCGACCACGTAGCCGGGCATCGAGCGGTTCACCTCGCCCGCGAGCTCGATGAACTTGGTGTCGATCTCGTGCTCGCGCGCCTTCCACGTCAGATAGAACGGATCGAGCGGGATGCAGTGTCCGCCCCAGCCCGGCCCGGGATTGAAGCGCATGAAGCCGAACGGCTTGGTCGCGGCCGCATCGAGCACTTCCCAGATGTCGACGCCCATCGCCGAGTAGATGACCTTGAGCTCGTTGACGAGCGCGATGTTCACCGCGCGGAAGATGTTCTCGGTCAGCTTGGTGGCTTCGGCGGCGCGCGCGCTCGAGACGCGCACGACGTTGCCGATCACCTTGCTGTAGAGCAGCTCGGCGAGATCACCCGAGGCTTGATCGATGCCACCGACCACCTTCGGGATGTTCGTCGTGTGGAACTTGGGATTGCCCGGGTCTTCGCGCTCCGGTGAGAAGGCGAGGAAGAAATCGTTACCCGCGCGCAGGCCGTTGCGTTCGAGCAGCGGGCGCATCAGCTCGTCGGTCGTGCCGGGATACGTGGTCGACTCGAGCACGATCAGCTGGCCGGGTTGCTGGTGCGCCGCGATCTGTTCGGTGGTGATCCGCACGTGCTTGAGATCGGGCTCGCGCTGCGGCGTGAGCGGCGTCGGCACGCACACGATGATCGCGTCGCAGTCGCGCAGCCGGCCGAAGTCGGTGCTGGCCGTCATGCGATCGTCTCTGCGAGCGGCGGCGACGCGCGTCGCGGCGATGTGCTCGATGTAGCAACGGCCGTCCATGAGCGCCGAGATCTTCGCCGGGTCGATGTCGAGGCCGACCGTCGGAAAGCCGCGCTCGGCAAAGGCCAACGCCAGCGGGAGCCCCACGTAGCCCATCCCGATGACGGCGATACGTGCGCGTGCGCCTTCGATTTTCGCTTGGAGGGCCGCTTGCTGGCTCATGTTCGCCGCCAGCATACCTGGTCGAAGCTCAGGTGAGGCGGCCCGACGACCGCGTGAGATGGGCCTGCGCGCGGAATCTGCTATAGAGCGCGCTTCGCTTAGAAAGACCAGGGAGAGCACCCATGAAGGTATGCGTCATCGGCTCCGGCTATGTGGGCCTCGTCTCGGGCGCGGGCTTTGCGGAGACCGGCAACGATGTCGTCTGCGCGGATCTCGACGCGAACAAAGTCGCGTCGCTGAGCCGCGGCGAGATCCCGATCTTCGAGCCCGGTCTCGAGGAGCTGGTCCAGCGCAACGCGTCCGAAGGCCGCCTGCGCTTCACGACCGACGTGAAGGGCGCGGTCGCCGACGCCGAGATCATCTTCATCGCGGTCGGCACACCGCAACGCTCGGACGGCGCGGCGAACCTCTCGGCGGTCGACGCGGTCGCAGAAACGGTCGCGCAGGCAGTCAAGCGCGAGACCGTGCTGGTGCTCAAGAGCACGGTGCCGGTCGGCACCAACGCGCGCGTGCGCAAGATCACCGCGAGCTCGGCGGTGCGCATCCACGTCGTCAGCAACCCCGAGTTCCTCAAGGAAGGCGACGCGGTCTCCGACTTCATGCGCCCCGATCGAATCGTGATCGGCTGCGACAGCGATGACGAGCTGGCGCGCGAGCGGATGCGCCGCCTCTATCATCCGGTTTCGCTCAACAAAGAGCGCATCGTCTGGATGGAGCCGGCGAGCGCGGAGCTGACCAAGTACGTCGCGAACACGATGCTCGCGATGCGCATCTCGTTCATGAACGAGATCGCTTCGCTCTGCGAAAAGGTCGGCGCGGACGTCAACGACGTGCGCGTCGGTGTCGGCCACGACTCGCGCATCGGCTCGAAGTTCCTATACGCAGGCCCCGGCTACGGCGGCTCGTGCTTTCCCAAGGACGTGCAGGCGCTGATTCACGTCGCGCGCGAGCACGGCATCCCGCTCGAGCTCGGCGTCGCGACCGATCACGTGAATCAACGGCAAAAGGGCATCCTCTTGCGCAAGCTCAAGGAGCGCTTCGAAGGCGACCTGCGCGGCAAGAAGATCGCGGTCTGGGGCATCGCGTTCAAGCCGCGCACCGACGACGTGCGCGAATCACCCGCGCTGACGCTGATCGAAGGCTTGCTCGCCGAGGGCGCGACCGTGAGCGCGCATGATCCGGAAGCGCGCGAGCACGCCAAGAACATCTTCGGCGATCGGATCGAGATCGTCGACCACCTGTATGACGCGACCAAGGGCGCCGACGCGCTCGTGCTCGTGACTGAGTGGCGCGAGTATCAGAACCCCGACTTCGATCGCATCAAGAGCTCGCTGCGCACGCCGGTGCTGCTCGACGGCCGCAATATCTGGAGCCGCTACGGCCTGCAAAAGCAGGGCTTCACGTACATGGGCATCGGCGTCAAAGGCTGAGCCGCGAAGAAAGCAGACCGCCGCATGTGCGGGATCCTTGGCATCTTCGAGCGACGCGACTCTGATGCGGACCTGCGCGCGTGGCTCGAGCCGGGGCTGCGCGCGCTCGCGCTGCGCGGACCGGACGGCGTAGGCCGCTGGATCTCGCAGAGCGGTGCTGCGCGGGTCGCCTTCGGACATCGCCGGCTCGCGATCGTCGATCTCTCGGAAGGCGGCGCGCAGCCGATGGTGCGCGGGAGCTCGGTCGTCACCTTCAACGGTGAGATCTACAACTATCGCGCGCTGCGCAGCGAGCTCGAAGCGCTCGGTACGCGCTTCACCTCCGACAGCGATACCGAAGTGCTGCTGCACCTGCACGCGCGCTACGGCGCGCAGATGGTCGCCAAGCTGCGCGGCATGTTCGCGTTCGCGCTCTGGGATGGCGCGCGCGAGGAGCTGCTGCTGGCGCGCGATCCGTACGGCATCAAGCCGCTCTATTACACCGACGATGGCCAGCGCCTCGCGTTTGCTTCACAGGTGCGCGCGCTGGTCGCGAGCGGCGCGTCGAGCGCGATCGACAGCGCGGGCCTGGCGGGCTTTTACTTGCTCGGCTCGGTGCCGGAGCCGCTGACGATCTTGCGCGATGTGCGCGCGTTGCCCGCGGGCACGTCGATGATCATCACGCGCGCGGGCGCGCAGCCGCCGCAGCGCTTTTTCTCGGTCGCCGAGACGTATGCGCACGCCGTTGGCAGCCCTCGAGATGCGCGCGCGCTCTTGCGCGACGCGTTGCTCGACAGTGTTCGGCACCACTTGATGGCGGACGTCCCGGTCGGCGCGTTTCTGTCCGCGGGCATCGACTCCGGTGCGCTCTTGGGCCTGATGCGCGACGCACGTGAGCCCGAGCGAGCCGCGATCGAAGCCGTCACGCTGGTGTTCGACGAGCACGCGGGCCGGCCCGAGGATGAAGGCCCGCTCGCTGCGGAAACCGCCGCGCTCTACGGCGCCCACCACACGCTGCGGCGCGTCGATCGCGCCGAGCTCGAAGCCGACTTGCCGGCATTTCTCGGCGCGATGGATCAGCCGACGATCGATGGAGTTAACACCTGGTTAGTCAGCAAGGCGGCCGCCGAGCGCGGGCTCAAGGTCGTGATCTCGGGCCTCGGCGGCGACGAGCTGTTCGGCGGGTATCCCGCGTTTGCCGATGTGCCGCGCTGGACGCGCATGTTCGCAGCCAGCGCGCGCATGCCGCGAGCGGCACGGCTCGCGAGCCGGATCGCCGAGCCGCTGCTGCGACGCGCGGGGATCAGCCCCAAGGCTGCGTTGCTGCTCGAGCACGGCGGCACGTTGGAAGGCGCATACCTCGCGCGGCGCGGGCTCTTCACGCCGCGTGAGCTGCCGGCGCTGATGGGCCCCCAGCGCGCGGCCGACG
>JAYUYY010000524.1:0-5166 GCA_043752225.1 Sandaracinaceae bacterium
ACAACCCGGAGTTTGGCTTGGCTGCGCTCGAGCAGCTCGCGCGTATCGGGGCCTTCGATCCGCACCTCGAGGCGCTGCAAGCCGCAGCGACGATGCGCGCAGCCCAGCGCGAGCAGGAGCTCCGCGACGCCGAGCGCGACCTTGAGGCCGCGACGCTCGATCCGCTCACGCTAGGCGCGCCCGCGCACGCCGCGCATTGCGTGCGCGTCGCGAGCTTGCTGCCGGATCTGCCCGAGGCATGGCCGCGACGCATCGAGCTCCTGCAAGCAGCTCTCGCGTCCGGCGCACCGCGCGCCGCGACCGTCGACGCGCTGCAATCCTTGTACGGGTTGACGCGCGACGCCGCGGGCCTTGCGGCTTTTCTCGAAGATCAGATCGACGCTGCGACCAGCACCAGCGAGCGCGTTCGTCTGCTGATGCGCCTTTCAGCGGTGCATGCCGTGCGCGAGGATCCGCACGCGGTCGCCGCGAGCTGCGAGCAAATCCTGGCGATCGATCCGACCCATCGCCTCGCCATCGCGCGCCTGATGCGCGCCGCGCGGCGGCTCGGAGTGCCCGCGTTGTGGGCGCGCGCGCTCGAGCATCGCGTGCGCATCGTCTCCGATCCGCTGCAGCGCGCGCGCGTGCTGTCGCGGCTTGCGCGAGCGCACGAGCTAGCCGGCGCGAACCGAGAAGCGGCGCTGCGCGCGATCGACGCGCTGGCGATCGACCCCGAGTCCTCGGATGCAGCGCTCGTGTTGCTCACCACTTGGCAGGCGTGTCCCGCGGATCAAGCGCTGCCTGCGCTAGAATCGATCCCCAAGGCGCTGTGCGCATCCGCGCGCGCGTATGCCGCGATCGCAAGCGCGGCCGCGCTCGCCAAGCAACCGACCGCGATGGCGCGCGCGCTCGAGTCCTGGACGACCCTCTTGCCGGGCGACGGACACGCGCATGCGCTGCGCATCTCGTCGTGGCCGCAAACACCGCCGCGCGACAGCACGAGCTACCGCGATGGCTCGGGAGCGACCGGCGCGGCCTTGCACGCCGCGGCACAAACCGCGCTGACCGCGTGCCCGAGCGTAGAGGTGCAAAGCGCGGTGCGCGGCGCGATCGAGCGCCTCGAGCGCGCAGGTCACGAGGGCCTCGCGGCGCGCTTGAGCGTGCGGCTCGCCGAGGAGCAAGGCCGGCGCGACCCAGCGCTCCTGCAGCGCGCAGCTCAGCTCGCCAAGCGCGTCGCGCCGGAGCTGCGCACGCGCGCGCTCGAGCTGTGGGGCGCGGTCGAGCCGGAGGCCACGCGCAGCGCGGTGTGGCTCGAGCTCGCGACCCACCACACCACGCTCGGCGATGCGCTCGGCGAGCTGCGCGCGCTGCTGCGCGTGCTCGAGGTCGACGTCGCGCATCCAGCGGCGCTCGACCGTCTGCGCGCGCTGTTCATCGCCGCCGGGGATTGGCCGCACGCGCTCTCGGTCGCGACGCTGCGGCTCGAGACCTTCGATGCTCCCGAGCAACGCCACACAGCGCTGCTCGATCTCGCGGTGCTCTCGGCCCAGCAGCAGGACCTCGAACGCGCGGAGCTCTACGTGCGCAGGATGGTCGCCGAGAGCCAAGGCGACATGGATCAGACGCGCGCTGCGCTCGGCGTGCTGCTCTCGCTCGGCACGACCGAGTGGGCAATCGAGCGTTCGTGCGCGATTGCCGAAGGCTGTCCCGAAGCGATCCGCGCGCGGATTCACCACGCCTGCGCGGCAACGGCTGAGCTGGTGTTGAAGGACGACGAGCGCGCGCTCGAGCTGGCTTCGACCGGCGCACAGCTCTCACCCAACTACGCGCCGCTGCTCTTGATGATGGAGCGCATCAGCCTCGCGACCGGGGACGCGGCGACCGCGATGCGCACGTACGACACCTTGATCGCGAGCGCGATCGGCCCGCATGGTCATCGCGCGCTGGTGTATCGCGCGGGTCGTTGGCTCGAGCGCGCGGGCGAGCTCGATCAAGCGCTGCGCCGCTACTTGGTCGCATTCGATCTCGAGCCGACCGCAGGGGCGGCGTTCATCGCGCTATGTCGCGTCGCCGAGCAGACCGGGCAAGTCGATCGGCTCTTGCCTTGTTATGAGCGGCTCGCGGACATCGTTCGGCACGACACGACGCGTGCGGATCTACTCCGACGTGCGGTGGCGATCTGTTTGAGCTCGCTCGACGATCCCGCACGGGCGTTCGCGCTGCTGCGCAAAGCGATCGCAAGCCGCGATAGCGCAGAGCTCTCGGAGCTCGCCGAGCAGGCCGCGACACGTCTCAGTCAAGTCGATGAGGACGCAGGTCGAGTCGCATGGTCCGAGCTCGCGACCGACCTCGAGAGCCGCGCCAGCCAGCTCTGGGAAGGCCCCGACAAAGTGCGCGTACTGCTGCGCATGGGCAGCATCGCGGCGCGCGAGCTGAACGAGCCGCGGAAAGGTCTCGCGCACGCCGACGAAGCGGTGTTGCTCGCCGAGCGCGAACAGCTCGGCACCGAGCTCTTGGCCGAAGCGCTCAGCCAACGCGAACGCATCTCCGCGCTCGTGCCACCCGAGCTGCAGCCCCCTTCGGCGAGCGAGGATGCTGCAAGCACACCGAGCAGCGCACCTGTGCTCTCCGAGCAACCCGCGGCTGCGGCCGCGCAAGGATCGATTCCCGCGGCGGCGTCGCCTGCGCCTTCAACCGTAGTCTCCACGCCACCGCCAAATCACTCGAGCTTTCCGCCGGTGGATCGCGCCAGCGCGCGCGAGCACCTCTTGGCGCTGATCGCGCGTGAGCCATGGCGCACCGATGCGCTGCTCAAGCTGCATTCCTTCGCGAGCGCCGAGCCGAGCTCGATCGTTTGCCATGTCGCTGCGGCGATCCTCTCGAGCTTCGATCCCACTTTGACGCCTCCAGCTGCGATCGAGCTGCACACCGGAATGTGGCGACCCGAGAGCCTGCGTGTTGCGCTCGGCGAGGACTTGCCCGACGACGCACGGCGGATGCTGCTGCGGCTCTGGGAAGCGGCGCGAACGCTGCCGAAGTTTCGCGTCGCGTTGACCGCGCTCGGCATTCAGGACCGCGATCGGATCACGCGCCTCACCTCGGGCGTCGTCGCAGAGGCCTACGCGCAAGCCGCGCGCTTGCTGCACGCCGGCGATGTTCCTGTGTTCGGGATGCCGAGCTCGCACGAGCTGGGCGGGCGTACGCGCGTCATCGCCGCACATCCGCCGGTGGTGTTGCTCGCGCGCACCTCGGATGCCTCGCGCGCGGAGCTGTCATGGGAGATCGGCCGCGCGCTGACGCTGGCGATGCCCGAGCGGGTGATCGGCGGCGTGCTCACAGAGCGCGACGCCCGCGAGCTGCTCGAGGCTGCACGGCTCGCCTTTGCTCCGACGACCGCATCCACCGCGGGCCTGTCGGGTGCGCGCGAGCAGCGCATGTCGATGACCGGTCCCAAAGAGCTCGCAGCTGCGCTCTGGCAGAACATCCCGGCGCGCGAGCAACGCGAGCTCACTCAAGCACTGACGCAACATCGCGCGCTGCTCACGTACGACGAGCTGCACGCTCGCGCGCACGCGCTCGCGGCACGCGCCGGCCTACTGTGCTCCGGCCAAATCCGGCTCGCGCTTCAGTCGATAGCGAAGCTCGAAGACCTGATCGTGCGCGACGAAGCCTCGTTCTCGGACGCATGCCGCAGATCCGCTGCCTATGCGGCGACGGTGCGCTGCGCAGTCAGTCTGGAGCTTCGCGAAGCCTTGGGGCGAGCCCGACCTTCTCGCTGACGCGCAATCACTCGCCGGTGCAGTAGGGGTCGTAGCAAACACGACCATCAGCGCCCGCGTTGTCACAGCACTCGTCGTCGCACATGTCTTTGATCTCCTCAAGCGTGTAGAGCCCCCCGCAGTCCGTAAGGCAGCCGTCACAGATCTCGATCGGGTATACGAACGGCTTGAACTCGACGTCCACGTCGCCGGTGGTCGTGCCGAAGATCTGAACCTCCGCGAAGATCTGCTGACCGACGAACATGTTCATCTGGCGCGCGTAGGTCTCCGGGATCGCTTCCACCACGGCGATACCCCGCGACGGCGTGTCGCCGTTGGTCGGGAACAACGAATTGTTCGTGGTCACCAAGAACGGGTTGGGCAGCGGAGGATCGACCTGATCGAAGCTGATGATGCGGCGCTGGATATCCAAGAGCCGAACCTGCGCGCTGTGGATCTGGAGAATGTTGGGCTCGGCGCGACCCAAGGTGGGATCCGCGTTCGGTCGCAAGAAGCTGTTTACGAGCAACGACAGGCGATACGGCTTCGCACAACCCTCGCCGCGACCATCCGCGTTGATCGCGATATCGAACAGTCCGCTCGGAGTGAAGAGCTGCGTGTCGCCCTGTGGGAGGGTCACGCAGTTCATGTCTGGGGGAACGTTGAATGTGACGAAGCCGGAAGGCCCTTCGGGGGCGCATGCGGTAAGTCCGAGAGCAGCAGCAATCCAGATCGGCAAGCTGGGCAACGCGCGGCGCATGGCCACCTCCAAAGAAACGCACGACGAATGCGTTCTGGTAATCGTAGCGCCTGTAAATGCGCGCGCCCAAATTTCCGATGTGGGTAGCCGCTTACGTTGCGACTCGCGCACGAGCCCGCGCTCAACCCAACACGCGACCGAGCAGCGCGGAATGCACGTCGACGAGCGGCACTTTGCGTAGATCGACCTGTCCAGGCGCTGCCGGAAGCACCAAGGTCAAGCTCGCCCCGCGCCGCTTCTTGTCGGAGCCGAGGAACGAGAGCGCTCGTTCGCTGAGCACCTCATCGAGCTGCGTGGGCAATCCGAGCGCCGCGAGCAGGCGCTCCATGCGCGCGGCTTGTGCGCCGGTCGCGCTTCCGAAGCGCTGCGAGAGGCGGAACGCGGCGACCAGCCCGAGCGCCACGGCCTCGCCGTGGAGAAAGCCGCTGTAGTCGGCAGCGACTTCGATCGCATGACCGACCGTGTGCCCGAGGTTGAGCACCGCGCGCAGCCCTCCTTCGCGCTCGTCTTGGGACACCACACGCGCCTTGAGGCCGGCCGCCATCCGGATCGCAGCCAGCGTCGCGGAAGCATCACCCGCGATCAGCGCTGCGTGATCCGCTTCGAGCCGAGCGACCGCGGTCTCACCGTCGATCCATGCCGACTTCACCACTTCGGCTAGACCGGCCC
>JAYUYY010000525.1:0-5160 GCA_043752225.1 Sandaracinaceae bacterium
GAAAGGCTTTCTCTTCGACTTTGAGCTCTTGCAGGCACAGCACGTCGGGCTTGTGCTTATCGAGCCAGCGCATCAGGCGCTCGTCGCGCGCCTTGATCGAGTTGACGTTCCACGTCGCAATCCGCATCGTCTAGAGCATGCCACACAAGCGCGTCATCTCGACCGACCAGGCCCCGAAGGCCGTGGGCCCCTACAGCCAAGCCGTCGTGGGCAACGGATTGGTGTTTTGCTCGGGACAAATCCCGATCGACCCCGCGCTCGGTCGCTTGATCGAGAGCGATGACATCGCGGATCACGTGCGGCGCGTGATGGAGAACCTGCGCGCTGTGCTCACCGCGGCCGGCAGCGATTTCTCGCAGGTCATGAAGACCACGATCTTTCTCGCGCGCATGGAAGACTTCCCCGCGGTCAACGCGGTCTACGCGACGTACTTCACGACCGACCCGCCCGCGCGCGCGACCGTGCAAGCGGGCGCGCTCCCGCTCGGCGCGCGCGTAGAGATCGACGTCATCGCGCTCGCCGGCGGTAGGTTCGATCGCTAGCGCGAGCGCTTCACGCGTCGTACGGATTGCGAATTACGATCGTCTGCTCGCGATCAGCGCCGACGCTCAAGAGCCACGCGGGGCAACCGACGGCTTCTTCGATCGCCTTGACGTAGTTGCGCACGGCCTGCGGCAGATCCTCGATCCGCCGGCATCCGCTGAGCGGCTCGTTCCAACCCGGAAACGATTCGTAGATCGGGGTTACCTGATCGAGGCCGTCGTACGGCGGCACGTTCAGCGTCTTGTCGCCGAGCCGATAGCCGGTGCAGACCTGAACCTTCTCCATGCCGGTGAGCACGTCGAGCTTGGTGATCGCGAGACCGCTCAAGCCGTTCACCTGCACCGCGTAGCGCAGCGCAGGCAAGTCGAGCCAACCGCAGCGCCGCGGACGGCCGGTGGTCGCGCCGAACTCTCCGCCCGCTTTACGCAATGCGGTGCCATCTGCGCCGTGCATCTCGGTGGGGAAGGGTCCGTTGCCGACGCGCGTCGCGTACGCCTTGGTGATGCCGACGACCGCCGAGATGTACGTCGGGCCGATGCCCGCGCCGACGCACGCACCGCCCGCGACCGTCGACGAGCTGGTGACGAACGGATACGTGCCCGAGTCGATGTCGAGCAGCGTGCCTTGCGCGCCTTCCATCAACACGCGCTTGCCGTTGCAGAGCGCTTCGCGCACGGAGGTCGCGGCATCGCCGATCAGCGGTGCGAGCTCGCGGCCGTAACCCATGAACGGCTCGACGATCGACTCGACGGTCGGAACGCTGCCGCCCATCGATTCGATCACCGGACGCCAGGCGTCGAGGTTCATCGTGAGCTTTTGCGTGAACTGCTCGCGCGAGAGCAAGTCGCCGACGCGCAAGCCGCGCCTCGCGATCTTGTCCTCGTACGCCGGGCCGATGCCGCGCTTGGTCGTGCCGAGCGAGCCCGCACGCGCGTCGCGCAACGTGTCGATGATTACGTGATGCGGCAAGACCAAGAACGCGCGCTCCGAGACCACGAAGCGCTGCGCGTCGAAGAGATCGCGCTCGGTGAGCGTGCGGATCTCTTTTAGCAGCGTCGCGGGATCGACGACCGTGCCCTGACCAATGATGCAGAGCTTGCCCTTGTGCAGCGCGCCCGAAGGCACGAGGTGCAGGACGATCTGCTTGCCGTCGACGACCAGCGTGTGCCCAGCGTTGGCACCGCCGCCGTAACGAACCACGGCGTCTGCAAACTGAGCGTAGATGTCGACGATTTTGCCTTTGCCCTCGTCGCCCCACTGCGCGCCCACGACCACTACGGCTCCCATCGTTACCTCTTGCTTGCTCGATTCGGGCCGTTTGCGAGCCTGCGAATCGTGTCGAGATCGGCTTCTGAAAGCGCCCGTCTGTCTGTGCTCTCTACGCGCAAAGAGCCGCTATTGCTCGCGCCGGTGAGCAACACAACATCGTAGCCCCACGTGCGAGCGAACGCGAGACAGCGCGCGCGATCGATGTAATCGAGCGTGGCTGCGACCATGTCAGCGCGGCGCAGACGGGCCGCGATTTCGCCGGTCGACCGCGCATCGGTGCCGGCGACGATCGCGCGCAGCTCACTCGTCTCGAGCGCCCCGCGGCCGGCATCGCGCAGCGTCCATTGCAAATGGCCCAGATCGAGCCCGAAGCCGGTGGCGGGCGCATCCCAGCCGAAGCGCGTGAGCAGCCCGTCATACCGGCCACCGCCGCCGAGCGCTTCGCCCGGGCCTGCCGCGAGCAGGCCGAAGCGCATGCCCGTGTAATACGAGAGCCCGCGCGTCTCGCCGAGATCGAACACGAGCCGCGAGCCCAAGCCGAGCTCATTTAGCTCGCGCGTCAGCGCACGCAGGTTTTGCAGCGCGACGGCTGCTTCCGCGCCGCGAAAGCGCTTGGCCGCGCGATCGATCA
The DNA here is from genome assembly GCA_043752225.1 of Sandaracinaceae bacterium. Taxonomy (GTDB): domain Bacteria; phylum Myxococcota_A; class Polyangia; order Polyangiales; family JAFGIB01; genus JAYUYY01. Next base: position 2,444 of record JAYUYY010000525.1, read on the forward strand.
CGTCGGCTTCGCCATAGAGGTCGAGTAGATCGGCGAGCTGATCGCACAGCGCGCTCGGCACGCGATTGGTCTTTGCCAGCGCGCGCAAGCTCGCCGCGTCTTTGCGCGCGACGTGCTCGGAGACCTCGGCGCGCGCGGCCATCGGTACGGCCTGCAAGAGCGAGCGCACGAGGCGGATGTCGCTCAGCTCGACGCGAAAATCGGTGTGCCCCGCGTCCTCACACGCGCGGATCGCGAGCGCGATGATCTCAATGTCTGCTGCGATGCCGCCTGCGCCAATTAGCTCGACGCCGGCTTGCGTGACTTGCTGATGATTGCGCGCGCGGCCGTGCTGGCGGCGAAAGACGCGACCTTCGTAGCAAAGGCGCAGCGGGGTGGGGTGCTCGCTGAGCTGGGTCGCGGCGATCCGCGCGACCTGCGGCGTGATGTCGGGCCGCAACACCACGACCTCGCCGCTCTCGGGCTCGACGAAGCGCAACAGATCGCGGCTCTCGAGCGCGTCGCCGCCCCGATCGATCACCTCGGCGTGCTCGATGATCGGCGGCGTGACCAGCTCGTAACCGCTCAGCTCAAACGTCCGCAGCACGCGGCGCGTGAGCGCACGCCGCAATGCGGCTTCGGGAGGAAGCAAGTCCGCCATACCGCGCGGTGCCTGGAGCATTCCGCTCGGGCGCCGCTTCGGCTCGGCCAATTCAGGCGCGAGGACCCGCGCGTTCAATTCAGGCGCGAGCGCCTGCGCTGCTTTCTGCCGCGCGGGCGCCCGAACGGGCAACTCACCGCGCGCGCGTGTCACAGCTTCACGAGGAGAACAGAGTTCACGCTGGCAAGGCCTCGCAGCTCTGCCAGGGCGTCGCCCGGAACTTCCTGATCGACGTTCCACAGCGCGAGCGCCTCGCCGTCGGCAAGGCCGACCTGCATGCGCGACACGTTGATGTTGCGCTTGCCGAGGATCGTGCCCATCGCGCCGATCACGCCCGGACGGTCGTGGTTGTTCATCAGGATCAGGCGACCTTCGAGCTGTGCATCAAGCTCGTAGCCGTCGAGGCCGACGAGCACGGGCTGACCCGATGCGCCGAGCGTACCGGTCGCCGTGTGCAAGCCGCCTTCGCCCGAGACCGTGACGCGCACGCTCGCGGTGAAGCGGCGCGGCGTCTCTTCGAAGACCTCGATCACGCGGATGCCGCGCTCTTTGGCTTCATAAGGCGCGCTGATCGGATTGACCGGCTCTTCCAAGAAGCGCTCGAGATAACCCGCGACGACTGCGTTCGCGACCGGGCGCACGCCGTGCTCGCCGGCTTCGCCGGAGCAGGTCACGCGCAGCTCGTTGACGTCGATCGGCTCGAGCTGGCCGAGCAGCTTGCCCAAACGCTTCGCGAGCGTGAGGTACGGCGCGAGGCGCTTTGCAGCATCGCCGCCGAGCGCGGACACGTTGACCGCGTTCTTGATCGTGCCGTGGACCAAGAAGTCCACCGTCTGCTCGGCGATCTCGAGCGCGACGCGCTCTTGCGCTTCCGCGGTCGACGCGCCGAGGTGTGGCGTGACGATCACCTTGTCGAGCTTGAGCAGCGGGTTGTCCGCCTCGACCGGCTCGTTCACGAACACGTCGAGCGCAGCGCCGCCCACGTGGCCTTCTTGAATCGCCACGGCCAGCGCGTGCTCGTCCACGATCCCGCCGCGCGCGGCGTTGATGATGAGCACGCCCTTCTTCATCTTCTTCATCGAGTCCGCGTTGACGAGATTCTTGGTCTCGGCGGTGAGCGGCGCGTGGAAGGTGATGAAGTCGGCGCGCGAGAACAGCTCGTCGATCGTGACCAGCTCGATGCCGAGGCTGCGCGCTTTCTCGGGGCTCAAGACCGGATCGAAGCCGATCACGTTCATCTTCAGGCCCTGCGCGCGATCCGCGACGATCCGGCCGATGTTGCCCATGCCGACAACGCCGAGGATCTTGCCGGCGACCTCGGTGCCCTCGAACTTGCTCTTCTCCCACTTGCCGTTGCGCATCGACGCGGTGGCTTGCGGGATCTTGCGCGCGAGCGACATCAACAAGGTCAGCGCGTGCTCTGCCGTGGTCACAGCGTTACCGGTCGGCGTGTTCATCACGATGATGCCCTTACGGCTCGCCGCTTGAACGTCGACATTGTCGACGCCGATGCCGGCGCGACCGATGATCTGGAGCGAGTCCGCGCGCTCGAGCACCTTGGCGGTGACCTTCGAGCCGCTGCGGATCACGAGCGCTTGGTAGTCGCCGATCGCGTCGGCCAGCTCGTCCTCGGTGAGACCGGGGCGGTAGTCGATCTGGATGCCGGCGGCTGCGCGAAGGATGCCGAGGCCGGCGTCGCTGAGCTTGTCCGAAACGAGGACTTTCGCTGTCTTCATGGTTGCCCTGCTCTTCAAAGTACGCGGTGGATGGTCGCGAAGCGGTTTTGCACAGCGCAGTGTTTATGCACGTCGCACGATGCGATGTTGCTGTCTGCGTCTGCTGAGGCTTTGACACGCACCGAATTCGACCGAGCCAGAGCGCTCGTTGGGTGCGGCGGCAAGCCTTCGAGAATTCGCCTTTCGAGGCGCCGCGATCGCGGTAAGGACGGCGCAGGGCTAGCACCGCGAAACCGGCAGCGTCAAGCAGAGCGCGCAGCCCAAGCACGCTGTTCCTCGCCAGATTTCGCTTCGATAACACTGCGATCATCGCAAGCCGGGCGACGCGTCACCTGAGCAGG
>JAYUYY010000526.1:0-5149 GCA_043752225.1 Sandaracinaceae bacterium
TGAGCTGCTCGGGCCGATTGAGCTGCAGCACCGCGATCTTGTCGTGCAGCTCGATCTGAAAACACTGGTAGGTCATGCTGAATGCCTCCGGAGAATGCCCACCCTGTTATCGTGCGAAGCGAGCCGCCACAATGGCTCGTCGAGAAAGTGAAGGAGCTCCGCGATGGCGATTCGCAAAGTGGCACGGCTTGGTCATCCGATTTTGCGCCGGCCGACCCGTGAGGTCAGCGTCGAGGAAATCCGCTCCGACGAAATGCGCCGACTGGTGCTCGATATGATCGATACCATGCACGAATACGGTGGCGTCGGGCTCGCCGCGCCTCAGATCCACGAGCCGATAAGGCTTGCGGTGATCGAGGTGGACCAGCTCAACCCGCGCTATCAGCCGGCCAATACCCAGCCGCTGCTCGTGATTTTCAACGCGCGCGTCACACCGCTCTCGACCGAGACCTTCGGCTTCTGGGAAGGTTGCCTCTCGGTGCCCGGTCTACGCGGCTACGTCGAGCGGCCGAGCAAGGTGCGCGTCGAGTACCTCGATCAAGAGGGCAAGCCGCAGGTGATCATCGCCGAGGAGTTCCTCGCGACCGTGTTTCAACACGAGCTCGATCACTTGGACGGCGTGCTCTACGTCGACAAAATCGCGAGCGCCGATCGCTTCGCGTTCACCGAGGAGTACCAGCGCTACCACCTCGAGGACCCGCCCCCCGCTGAGGTCTGACGCAGCTCACGCGCGCTTGCGGCGGCGCTTGCTGGCTGGAACCGCGAACACGGTCGGCTTGCCACCGCAGTAGATGTCGAGCGACATCGCGGCTTCCACCGCGCGCTCGGCCATCTTGATCGGATCGGCGTCGGCTTTGTAGAGCGCATGCACGGCGCCGAGCGCGTACGGGGCGCCCGAGCCGATCGCGTAGTACTCCTCGAACGGCGTCACGCTCATGTCGCACGCGACCGAGAAGATGCCTTCCGGGCTCGTGATCAAGAACGACGCGTCGAGATCGCCGAACGGCGAGTCGTCGTCGGGGCGTTGATCGCTGACGAACGAGTAGCGCTCGTGCAAGTCCTTCCAGAACTGTCGGAAGAACGTGAAGATGCTGGTCTGATCGACGATGCGAACGCGCTTCCGGCTCTTCAAATAGTCGTCGAGGATGTTGCTGTACAAGCCCCAGCCGGTGGTCGCGATGTACGAAGGACCGACCTTGCGAATCTTCAGGTCCGCGAAGTTCGACGTGGGCACTGCGCCCGATCCGAACGTGCGCTTGGTGTCGGCGGCGATGACGATTTGGCCGCGACTCTTTACGGCAACAGCAACGGACATGATGGTTTCCTCGATGGAGCAGCAAGACGCACTACTAAGCGGCGCGCTGAGCGCGACGGGATACTGGCGCGGCGCGCGCGGTGTGCGGCCGCGCGGCGCGGGAGCGTACAACGAACCGTGTAGAAAGCTCGCGGCATTCGCGCGGCTCGGTACAATGGCGAAAGCACTCAAGGAAGTCTGGTGAGCGCAGCGCAGCAAAGTCCTTCACGCCCGAGCACGGGTTTAGTTCTATCGGGTGGCGGCGCGCGCGGCGCGTACGAAGCCGGCGTCGTGCAGGGCATCATGGAGGTGCTGCGGCCCACGCAGCCGATCTTCGATGTGCTGACCGGCACGTCGGTCGGTGCGCTGAACGCAGCGTATCTCGCAGCGCATTCGCACTTCCCCGACATGAGCGCACGCGGCCTGTCGGAGCAGTGGCGCCAGCTCGAGGTGTCCAAGCACCTGCGCCTCGACATGCGCGGCGTGCTCGGCTGGAAGCGCGACTGGGGCCCGAGCGAGGACGACGAAGACGGCAAGATGCCGCGACGCGCCGGCCGCTCGGTGCTCGATCCGCGCGCGCTCGAAGACATCGTGCGCGATGGCGTGCCTTGGGATGACCTGCACGCAAACATCCGCGCCGGCCGCGTGCGCGCGCTGATCGTCGCCGCGCTGCACATCGCGAGCGGACGCACCACGCTGTTCGCAGAGCTCGCGCCGGGCGCCGAGCTCAAGGCCGTTCAAGATCCGCGGCGCGCGCAAGTGCTCGAAGAGCTGACCTCGGATCACGTGCTCGCGTCCGCAGCCATTCCGCTGGTGTTCCCGGCGCGGCGCATCGGCAACTCGTTCTTCTGCGATGGCGGCGTGCGTTTCAATACGCCGATCGCACCGGCGTTGCGCGCGGGAGCCGAGCGCTTGGTGGTCGTCTCGGTCGCGAGCCAAGAGCCCACCGCCACCGACGCAACTCCGATCGAAGAGCGCATCCAGGCTTACAACAGCCCGGTGTTCATGATCGGCAAGGTGCTGAACGCGCTCTTGCTCGATCCGCTGCGCTACGACTTACAGGTGCTCGGCCGGCTCAACGACTTGCTCACCGTGCTCGAAGATGTCTTGCCACCGCACCAGCTGGAGGCCGTACAGAACGTCATCGTTGCCTCGCGCGGCATCCCGTATCGGCGCGTCGAGACGTTGGTCTTTCGGCCTTCGCAAAACGTCGGCGCGATGGCGCGCAACCACGCTGCGAAGCTGCAGAGCTCGCGTTTCTCGTCTTGGTTGATCTCGCGCACGGCCACGCTCGGCGCGCTTTGGGAATCGGACCTGCTCTCCTTCATCCTGTTCGACGCGGAGTTCTCCGACGAGCTGATCGAGCTCGGTCGACAAGACGCGCTGGCACGCGCCAAAGAGATCGAGCGCTTCTTTCGTTAGACCGTGAAGTTGCGGTGCGGGGGCGCGTGCGTAGGAAACGCGCTCCGCTCCTCGATGACATCGCTCAAACGCACGCTCGGCCTGGCATCGCTCACGTTGTATGGGGTGGGGACGATCCTAGGCGCCGGGATCTACTCGGTGCTCGGCGCGGCCGCGGGACAAGCGGGTGAGAGCCTGTGGCTGAGCTTCGCGCTCAGTGGTGCGATCGTCGCGCTGACCGCGCTTTCGTACGCCGAGCTCGCGACGATGTACCCGAAGGCAGGCGCTGAGCTCGTGTACTTGCGCAACGCGCTGCCACGAGCGCGTGCCTGGCAGCTCGTTGCCGGCTTACTCGTCGTCGCATCGGGCGCAGCTACCGCCGCGACGGTGGCGCTGGCGTTCGCGGGCTACCTCGGTGACTGGGTCGAGCTGCCTTCGTTCGTCGTCTCGCTCCTCTTGCTCGCTGTGCTTACGGGCGTCGCGTTATGGGGCATCACGCAATCCGCTTGGGTGAATGCGATCTTCACCGTGATCGAGGTCGGCGGCTTGTGCTTGGTGATCTACGTGGGCTTCGGCGCCGATCACTTTGGCGATGCACTCGTCGCCAACCCTTCCGTGGACGTGCTCGGGGCGACCGCATTGGTGTTCTTCGCCTACTTGGGCTTCGAGAACATCGCGAACCTCGCGGAAGAATCCAAAGACCCCGTGAAGCATTTGCCGCTCGCGATTCTATTCAGCCTCGCGCTTTCGGTTCTGATCTACGTGTTGGTCGCGCTCGCGGCGGTCGCGTTGCTTCCGCCCGAGCAGCTCGCGCAGAGCGAAGCGCCGCTCTCCGATGCGCTGCGCAAAGCCTCGCCTAAACTCGTGCCGGTGCTGCGCGGCATCGCGCTCTTCGCGACCGCCAACACTGCGCTTGCAGCGCTGCTCTCAGGCGGCCGTCTGCTGTACGGCATGGCGAAGGCCGACGCGCTTCCGGCGCGCGTTGCAGCGGTGCTCCCCAAGCGCAAGACGCCATGGCTTGCGACGCTCCTGGTCGCTGCGCTTGCGATCATGCTCGTCGCCGTCGGCGAGCTTCCAGTGGTCGCGAGCGTGTCTTCGTTCGCATCGCTCATCGCATTCGCCTCGGTGCACGTGGCGCTGATCGTCCTGCGCATACGCGAGCCCGACCACGAGCGGCCGTTTCGCGTGCCGCTCGCGATCCGAAGCGTGCCGGTCTTGCCGGTGCTCGGGGTCGTGACGACGCTCGGCCTCATCACGCAGATCAAGCCAGAGGCGCTGCTCGTCGGCGCGATCTTGATCGCGGTCTTTTCGCTGGGCTACTTGGCGTTCGGTCGCCGCAATTCGCGCGACGTTCCGTAGCGCTGGTAGCCTGCGCCGCGAGGTAGACGATGGATCTCCGAGTCGGCACGAGCGGTTATCAGTACAAGTTTTGGCGCGGCACTTTCTATTCGGAGAAGTGCAAGGAAGCCAACATGCTCGCCGAGTACGGCGAGAAGCTCGGCACCGTCGAGATCAACTACACGTTCTATCGGATGCCCAAGCGCGAAATCATGGAGAAGTGGGCAGCGCAGGTGCCCGAGACGTTTCGCTTCTCGATCAAAGCCTCGCGCCGCATCACGCACGACAAGCGCCTGAAGGAAGTCGGCGAGCTGTGCGGCTATCTGTTCGACACCGTACGCGCGCTCGGCCCGAAGAACGGCGTCGTGCTGTTTCAGCTGCCGCCTAACCTAAAGGCCGACCTCGAGCGACTCGATCGCTTCCTAGAAGTCATCCCCGAGGACATGCGCGTCGCGCTCGAGGTGCGAAACCCGACCTGGCTCGACGAGACCATCTACGAACGCTTGCGCGCCCGTCGCGTCGCGCTGGTGTGCAACGACGAAGGTGAAGGCGAAGCCGCGATCCCGCTGATCGTGACCGCGCCGTTCGCATACCTGCGCCTGCGCCGCGAGGAGTACAACGACGACGAGCTCAAGGCTGCGCTGGCCGAGGTGCGCGCGAAGCCCTTCAAAGAGGTGTTCGCCTTCTTCAAGCACGAGGAAGGAGCAGCAGAGAGAGCGCTTCGGCTCGAAGCATTGGCCGTCCAGTAGCCAGCTGGCGCGACGGGCGGCGCCGGGGCACAGTCCGGCCGCTTCGGACTCACCATGCAGGCCGTTCCAGAAAAGATTCAGCTCGCGGGGCTCACCGGCGCAGAGGTCGTGCAGCTCGCAGAAGCGCGGCTGGCACGTGGTCGAGGCGCAGCGCGCGTGCTGTATCGGCAGGCGGTGCGCGAGGCGCGTTTCGAGCCGGAGGCGCAGAGCTTGAGCAGCGAGGCGTGCAACGCATGGCGCGACACCTTTGCGCTCGACTTGCCGACCGTGAAGCGCGTCGCGGAGGAAGAAGCGGTCCTCGGCGCGCCGGACGATGCATCAGGCGACGAGGAGTCAGGCGACGAGCCAGGCAACGCCACAACTGAAG
>JAYUYY010000527.1:0-5144 GCA_043752225.1 Sandaracinaceae bacterium
CACCGTATCGCGTGGGGCCGAAGTGTTTGAGCTCATCTGCTTGCACTGCCACGGGCCGCAGGCCGATTCAAAGGGTCGACTGGCTGCGACGATCGCCGATATTACAGGCGGGCAAACACGGGTCGCGAACCTCCGCGATGGCATCTTCGGCCCGCTGAGTATGCCTGGCTCCAACCGCGAGCGTGTGTTCGATGTCGCCGCCAGCACCACGACGTCAAGCGAAGATTGGGCCGCACGTTACCTCCTGTTTATGGGCATGGGCGGTACTCAGCGTACGATTCCAAGGGTCGCGCTCGACGCGATCAAAAGTTCGACAGTGCTTGGAGCGAAGCGTCCGGAACCGTCCGCGCTCAGTGTCCCGGACGCGAATATGCTGGGCGTAGTCCAAGCACTTTGTGGATCCATCCTGCCCGCCCGAAAGTCAAACTTCGTGGTCGAGGAAGGGCGACTCGATCTCCGCGACATCGCGACGCACAAGACACCGCTCATCGACGTCAACTACGACTCGCAACTCTGGGCGGACCTGTGCACGAGGGACAACCCGTTGAAATCCGTGCGTGTGATCAAAGCCTTTGATCGCGAATATGACGACCCTACGAAGGCCATCACGTACTACGAGACCGAAGATGTGATCGCGGGCGGGTTGCGTGACCGCAATCGGTATCCGGCAGATGCCCCCGTCGGAGATCAAACCGGAAGGATTCAACTCGCGCTCGATGACAGCAATCTGGAGCCTTGGTGTTATCAGCGACCCGCTGTTGAGATCACGAGAGGAAAGCTCGAAGCGGAGTGGGCTCGGCACCTGCCCGGTACGACCCCTCCGTACTGCCCAGACAGCTTCGTGAGCGACGAAACCAACTACTTCGACGCAGACGACGTCGACAATTGGACGGCGCGTGGCGCTATGAACGCGGGACTCGCGGTATTCGTGTACCTGCGCGCGCTTGCGCAGGGCGATGTGCAGCCGGCCATTCCCTACAACCGCTGCGAACAACTGCCGTAGTCGCGTCGTGTGCGGCTCGCTCTTGCGACGAGCGAGCTAACTTTCCGTTTGCCTAACTGCCGGTTGCCCCAACTGAGCGTTGGCCAAACTCCCGGTTAATTTCACCCCATCGTCGACCGATCGACATGGGATTGCCGCGGGCCTTTACTAGGGTCCGGCCATGACACGCATCGCACATTTGTCGGATCTCCATCTGCTCGAGGACGACTTTCGATCGCGTACAGGGGTTGCGCGCTATCGGCTGGCGTTCTTGTCGACGGGCGCGAAGCTCGATGAGTCTCTGCGTAGAGAGCGCGCGCTCTCTGCTCTACGGCGCGCTCGCCGCATGAACGTCGACCACGTGCTGATCACCGGTGACCTGACCGAGGACGGCTCACTCGGGCAATACGAGACGCTCGCAAGCCTGCTCGACGAGAGCGGCATCCCCGCCGAACGCATCACCCTCGTGCCAGGCAACCACGACGCGTACGACGCGCCGGACGCTTGGCAGACAGCGCTCGCCGGTCCGCTCGCGGCCTACCGCGAGACCAGCGCCGAGGGCGCGGTCACGGTGGTCGGCGAAGCGGTGATCAAGCCGGTGTCGACCGTGATGGACGCGCAGCACTTCACGCGCGCCGCGGGCGTCGTGCGCGACACGGCGCTCACCGCGATCCGCAAGCTCGCGGTCGACAGCGTGACGCGCCGCAGGACGTTCATCGTCGCTCAGCACCACGCTCCGCTCGGCCTTGCCAATCCGGTGTGGAACTACTTCGACGGCACGATCGGCGCGACCGGTATGCGCGACCTGCTCGCCGAGCTGCCCAGCATGCACGTGCTGCACGGTCACGTGCACAAGAAGACCACGCTCTCGTTGTTCGGCCGCGACCACGCGCAGGTCTTCTCGGTCGAGTCGAGCCGCGACAGCGAGCACCCGCTGCGCATCTACCGCGCCGAAGACGGCGAGCTGCGCGCCGAAGGCGAGAGCTCCACGAACATTTCGCTGCAGGGCGGCTCGAGCGCGATGCCTGCGTTCGCGTGAGTCAAGCGTTGGCGTTGGCTTGAGCGAGCTCGCCGTGCGCGGGCGCGGCGACCAGGCGCGTGCCGTGACCGATGCGCCTGCGGTTGCCGCGCCACACGACCGTGCGCCGCACCAGCGCGCTGCACCACAATGCGAGCAGTAAACAATCGCGCAGCGGGATGAGCGCGAGCACGCGAGCCGGCGGGCGCTCGTTGCGCACGCCCCAGACCAGAGCCGCGTCGCTGAGCACCTTCCATGCGATGCCCGCGAGCGCACACGCCATCGCAGGACGCACGTCGCCGGCCCACGCGAGCCAGAGCGCAGCGAGCAGCCACGGTACTGGATACATCAAGAGCTCGGCGATGAACGTCGGCAACCCGCCCCAGCGGCGCATTTGCGCCCAGCGCGTGTGGCGCGCGATGAAGCGCGCGAGCGACCAGGTGTTGTTGTGCGTGTAGACCGGATGCGCCGAGAGCACGACGCGCAGGCCCGCTGAGTGATAGAGCTGACCGAGCAAGTAATCCTCGGCCATCACGTCGGCCATGCTGCGCAAGCCGCCGAGCGCTTCGAGCTGCGAGCGGCGCAGCAGCATCGACTTGCCGACGACGATCGGGTGCCCGAGCGCATCGCCCAAGCACACGCCGGCGATTACGAACGAGTTGAGCTGCAGGTTCTCGAGCAACGCGCCTGCGGTCTTTTCGCCGCGACCCACGATCAGATTGCTCACCAGGCCCACGCCCGGCTCGCTCAGCTCAGTCGCGATCGAGCGCAGGTAGCTGAGATCCACGCGCACGTTCGAGTCCGAGATCAGCAAGCAATCGTGCTGCGCGACCTCGAGCATGTTGAGCAGGTTGCTGATCTTGGGATTGAGCGCACCGCGACCCGGCCGCGCGACGATGCGCATCGGCACGTGCGGAAAATCACGCCGGACTTGCAGCGCGATCGCGAGCGCGGGATCGGCGGGATCCTCGACGCCGAAGACGATCTCGAATTCGGGAAAGTCCTGACGCGCGATTGAGGCGAGGTTCTCGTAGAGGCCCTCATCGAGTCCTTTGAGCGGCTTGAGCACGGAGATCGCGGGCAGGCTGGGCTCAGAGCCGCCGACCCGGTGCGCGCGCAGCTTGCGGTGCGTGAGCACCTGCGCCGCGGTGGTGAACGCCAGACCGAGCGCGCCGATCAAGAGCGGAGCGCGAAATGCAAGCTCGCGATAATCCGACATCGCGAGAGATTTGAACGCACAGGCGTGGCGCGAGGATCGCGCAGCCGTGATCTCTCTGTGACGGATGCTCGGTTTACCGGCTTCTCCGCTGCTTGCCGTGGATGTTGCAGAGTTGTCTCCGAGCTTTCACGCCCGGTTCGCACGCACGCGCCATACGTTCGCGCGATGACTACTCAGCAACCCGCCCGAAGCTTGATCATCGTCTTGGTCGCCGGCGCGCTGGGAGCCGGCGTCGTAGTCGGCCGCTGGGCGCACTCCGATACTCCGAAGGAGACCTCTCAGCGCGAGGCCGTGATCGCGACTGCCACCGAGACTCCACCGGTCGCGAAGGCCGATGCTGCGCCAACCGCACCCTCCGACCTGACCCGCTACAAGATTCCCGTGACCCGCTCGCAGCCGAGCCAAGGCAAAGACGACGCGCTGGTCACGATCGTGGAGTGGTGCGATCTGCAGGGCACGCCGTGCGCGCAGAGCGATGCGCTGATCAAGAAGGTCCTCGCGGCGTACCCGGATCAAGTGCGGCGCGTCTATCGACACTTCTCGGAGCCTACTCAAACGGCGCCGACACAGATCCCGCATCAGTTCGCGCATCTGGCGCACGACCAAGCGGGCAAGTTCTGGGAAGTGCGCGAGTGGCTGATGGCGCTTCCGCACGAAGCCTCGCGCGCAGATGTCGATGCCTTCGCCGCGCGGATCGGCATGGATGCCGAAGCCACCAAGAAGAACCTCGATCGCCAAGGACCGCTCGGTCACATCGTCGCGGATCGCGCGTTCGCTGAGATGTTCTACGTCGCCGATGTGCCCGCGATCTTCGTCAACGGTCGCCGCATTCCTTCAGGCGCAGGCGTTGCACCGAGCTACCAGAGCGTGCAGCGGGTGGTCGACGAAGAGCTGAAGGCCGCCAACCAACTGGTGCAGAGCGGCGTCACGCCCGATCGCATCTACGCAGAGCTGACCAAAGACGGCGTCTGGCGCTCGCGCCGCAACAGCTCTGAGCCGCCGCCAGCGAGCGCGCAGTAGAAGATGAAGACGCGCGTGCTCAGGTGTGCGAGGTCCTGGCCTCGAATGCTCAGCGTGCTTGCGCTGACGTCGTGCGTGATCGCGCTCGGGCTGGTCGGCTGCGGCGATGACCTCGGCGAATGCGATCCGGTCGCCGCCGAAGAGCTCGTCTATGGTCGCGGAGGTCTCATCGCTACGAAGGGACAAGCGCTCGTCCACAACTCGTGCGGCAACGCCGCGTTCTGTCACTCGTCCGGTGCCAAAGGCGGCGCGCGTCACGGCGCCCCGATGGGCATGAGCTTCGATATGCTGCCGCGTCCGAGCGGCTGGCCGATCGTGAGCGACGAGCGCGGCGCGATATGGAGTGAGGTTCGCGACGGCACGATGCCGCCGCGCGGTGTCGGCGGCCAGCTGCAGGGCGATGGCGAGTGGATGTTCGACATCGACCGCACCGCCGATTCGCCCAAGCTGCCCGCGCTCGCGACCGACGAAGGCAAAAGCATTCTGCGCAACTGGCTCGCGTGCGGCGCTCCAGTCGTGAACGCAACGCAAGCACCGACCTGGGCGCTTCCGTCCGCCGACGGTGGCTCTGCTACGGATTGGCAAACGATCTTTACGGAAGTGGTTGGCCCGAGCTGTTCGACCGCGTTTTGCCACAACCAAGCGGGCGCGGGAGGCCTCGTAATGCTCGATGCGTGCAGCGCGCGCGATCATTTGCTCGACATGGGACCGTGTGGTCGCCCGCGCGTCGTGCCCGGCGATGGCAGCTCGCTCTTGCTCGACAAGATCGAGCACAGCATGCCGTCGTGCGGCGGTCGCATGCCGCCGGGCGCTCCGCTGTCGGGTGAGGCGAGCGCAACGATCCGCGCGTGGGTCGAAGCGGGCGCGCTGGCCGAAGGGTGCGAGTAAGCCATGAGCATCGCGCG
>JAYUYY010000528.1:0-5133 GCA_043752225.1 Sandaracinaceae bacterium
GGCACTATCGCGCGCGATTGGATCCCCACGTACTCCTAAGACTTGGACAGGTCGCGATGCTCGAGCACGCGGCCCATGGGATATCGCCGACCGTTCCTCTGTGCTTGCTCGAGTCGCTACAGCTGCCAGCTCGGCTGGAGCGCCAAGCGCCCGAGCGATGCGGCGTTTCACCGCGAGCTCGAAGCCGACTCGAGAGCATGCGCATCTTCCTCACTAAGGAGTAGCGCGATGAACCGCGCTGACCATCCTCTTGATGCACATCGCCGTGTACGGCCCTCGCATCTTGCTGAGCGCTTCGCTCATTCGTTCGGTGCGCCGCCGTCGGTTGTGTCGATCTCTTCGATGCTCGCGTCGCCGCTGAGGTCAAAGACGATGCCGGCGTCGGGATCGGGCAAGCTCGTCACCTCGATCGGGATCGACATGCTCACACCGTGGGCCTCCACGTGCAGCGTCGTCGTTCCGATCGCGACGGGGAAGAACGAGGGATGACGCGAAGCGCTGGTGCCCACACCGACGGTCGTGCCCGCGTCTGTGTCGGCTTGATCGAGGAACTGCGCGATCGATTCGTCCTCGACGCTCCACCCGAAGTCCTTCGCACCGACCAAGCGATCTCCTGCTCCATTGCGAACGATGGCGCGTAGCCCGATCAGCTTGTCGAGCGCGACCGAGCGCACAGTCTCGTAGTTACCGGTGAACACGCCGGCGAAGGGAGCCGCTTGCACGTCGAGGCGTGCCGCTTCGTGCGCGCTCGCGGTGAAGCGATCGATCTCGGTGCCGCCCACCTCGACGACGACGGCAGCCGTGCCGACTGCAGGAAAGCTCACGGTGCCGTCGATCTGCACCGTGCCGTCGCACGGGTCGGACGTGCGCTCGTAGCCGGTTAGCTCGATGACGCTCGGATCGGTGCTGAGCACGCGCACTGGCCCATTTGCACGGTGCATCGGGATCTCGATCGTGAAGTCGAATTGCGATCCCACGATCACCGTACGACGGTCTGCGCAGTCCGCGCCGGGCTCGCACTGCAGGATGGCGCGCAGCTGTCCGTTGTCGCTCGTGATCGGCGAGTGGAAGTCGAAGTCGAAGGCGCATCCGATGCTCGTCGCGACATCGCCGATTGCATCGCCCAGGGCTTCGCCAAAGCATCCGGGAAGCATGGAGAGCGCGAGCACGATCGCGATTCGCGCCGTCCGCGCGGGTCGAAAGAAGAAGCTCGAGCCGAAGTTTCGTGAACGCATGCGCTTACTCCCAAGCAATCCCTATGCCGCCTCGAGCGCCCACCGAAAGCACGCGCTAAAGAGAATACATCACGGATACACGCGGCACAGGCTCTGACAGCCGTGTCGTGTGCAGCCTCGCGTGTTCATGCCACGTCGCTGCAGCTAGTCGTTTGCCACGCTCGCGGCGCTGCGAAGCATAAACGCCTGAAAGCCAAGCGCCGGCTCAGCGCGTCGGTCGACGATGACCTTGCTACCGACCAGGCGGATGGGCGCGTGCTGCGAGCCTTTGCCGTTTGCGCAGAAGCAGCCGAAGCGGTTAGGCGCGTCATCGATCACCGCGGGGTACGGCGGTGCGCCGGGATAGAGGTTGCAGACGCCGAGTGAGAGGGCGGGTTGCTCGCTGTCTTCGATCGGCGTGCGTAACCCGGCGAACAGCCAAGCGGTCGCGCCGGAGGGAACCACGAAGCCCGCTCGCTCGGCGGCGTCGAGCAGCGCGATCGGCGTGTGATCGAGCTGAGCCTCGACGCGGCGATCCCACGGGTGTGCGTCAGCGATGCGCGTCTCGGCAAAGCCCGTAAGCCGCACGAGCAAGCGGCCGTCCGCAGAGCGCAGCACCGCCTCGAGCGGCATCACAACCTTGTAGCCAGGCACCATCGCAAAATCGTACGGCGCGACCTGGAGCGGCACGTTGCCCGCGGTCACGCACGCCTGTGCGCTCGGCTCGTACGTCACGTCGAGCCGCGACGCAGGACCATCCGGCCACGCGATCTCGAGCGGATCTTGCTGGCGCAGCCATTCGATCGCGTGCGCGGGCGCAAAGCCGGGCACGAGCTGCGCGTCGAGCGGTCGCGACTCGGTGGCCGCGCCGTCGCCCATCACCAGCATGCCGTAGTAGCGCTCGCAGTGGCTGCGCGGCGGCGTCATCGGCCGAGCGATCTCACAGCTATTCCCTGCGCGTAGCGAAGCGAGCGACGCGCGCACCGCACCGCCCTGCAAGAAGACACGCAGCTTGAAGCTATCGGCGACCTGTGCGGGATTGGCCGCGGCCGGCAGCGCGAGGAGCTTGGCCAGCTCGACGTCATCGAACGAGACGACCAAAAACACCTCGCCGTTGCCGTACGCCTGAAAAAGCACGTCTTGCTCGCGCGAGAACACGCCGCGCGGATCGCGGATGCGCAAGCGCGCGTCGAGTTCGATCCAGTTGCCTTGCTTGCGCGCCGTGCCCAACGTCGCGATCTCGATCGTGAGCGCGCCCAGCGGCCCGGGCTCGATCGGAGCGGCGCTCCACCACGGCTGCCAAACTAGCGGCACCTGATGCGTACCGTCGATCCGCTTGGCGACCTCCGCGGGCACGAGGCCGACGTCGGCGTCGCGCTGATGCATCGGCACGGGCGTACCGCCGCCCACGACGATCAGACCGCAGCCGCTCGCGACGTTCGAGTGCAGGACTTCGTCGAACAGTCGCGCGCGCAGAGGTTCAGCAGCAGACGCTGGCTCAGGCTGCGGCGGCTTGCCTTTGCCATGCGAGACCGTGGTCGCGCAGCTCGCGAATATCAGCAATGCCAGCGCACATACGGAGATCTGGAGGCGCTGACGCATCGAATACAACTAGCACGCCACGCGCGCTAAAGTGCGTACTTAGGTCGCTGCGCGACTCACTTCAGGAAGTCGTCGATTCCCTCAGACTTCTTCGCGCCCTTGCGCCGCTTGGCGCTCTTGCCTTCTGACTTCCTCGTCTCCGTCTTGGGTTTTTCGTCATCGCAGTCGGCCTGCTCATCCTTGGCCTTCTTGGCGGTGACGTTCTCCTGCTCGGCGTTCTCTTGCTCGGCGTTCTCTTGCTCGGCGTTCTCTTGCTCGGCGTTCTCTTGCTCGGCGTTCGCGACCTTCTCGCATACATGCTTCTGCTCGCATGCATGCTCGTGCGTGCACCTCGCAAACCTGCGCGACGCGTTCGCACCCTGTCCGTAGTGCGTTGCAGTCGCTCAGCTGAGCTCGTTCACTTCTTAGTTAGCAACTCCGCCGCGCGCCTCAGGTCGTGCTCGAGATCGAGCCGGGCCTGCGAGCGGGCGTGGTCATCCTGCATGCGCAGGATGGCGGACGGGTGGTAGGTCACGAGCACCTGCTGCGAGAAGCTCGATGACTGCAGAGCGCCGCGCTCGCGCGTGATCACCACCTTGCGGCCGAGCACGGCCTGCGCGGCGGTCGCGCCGAGACACACGAGCACGCGCGGCTGCAAGGCTTCGATCTCTTCGCGAAGCCAGCCGCTGCAGGCGAGCTGCTCGCTCCGATTCGGGCGCGAGTGCAGGCGCCTTTTGCCGCGCGGCTCCCACTTGAAATGCTTCACGGCGTTGGTGACGTAGATGCGCTCGCGCGCGATGCCGGCGGCCGCGAGGCACGCGTCGAGCAGTTGGCCGGCGGGGCCGACGAACGGTTGACCGGCGCGATCTTCTTCGTCACCGGGCTGCTCGCCGATGAGCATCAGCTCGGCGCGCTCGGGGCCCTCACCGAACACGGTCTGCGTTGCGCGCTCGAACAGCGGGCACGCGGTGCAACGAGCAGCGGCTGCGCGCAGCGAAGGCACGTCACGTTGCTCGGGCAGGAACGCTTCCGACGCGCTCGGCGTGTGATGCATGAGCTGCACGCGTGCGTCGGCATCGCGCAGGAGGTCGTGCAGGATCTCGGACTCGGGCAGCGTGGGCCAGTGACGCGGGGGCAGCTTCTTGCGCAACAGATCCGGGTTCACCCGCGCGGGGTTGAAGATCGACGCGTAGTAGACGCGGAAGAGGTCTTCGAGGTCGTCGTCGCTCGGCGTGTTGTCGTGCGCGGCGCCGGGGCCGAAAGCCAGCCGTGCGCCGTCCCACGCCACCGACTGATCGGGCGTGAACAGCGCCCAGCGCATGCTCGCGAAGCGGCGTGCGAAGAACGGCGCGGCGAGGGGCAGCACCGGATGCTCGGGGCGGTAGAAGGCGACGAAGCGTTCGCCGCCGTCGTCCTGCACGCGACGGAAGCGCACGAAGGCGTGCACGTGCTCGATGCAGTGATCGATCTCGCGCACGAGCGCGCGTAGGCGCAAAACGTCGGGATCGGTTACGCGCTCCAGCAACTCGCGCTCGCCGTGCGTGACGCGGTACAGCACGCGGTACGCGAGCGCGAAGCGATCGGCCGCGCGGTGGTGCACGGCGCGCTCGAGCAGCCCGACGAGGCGCGCCGGGACGGTAAGAGTGTTCTCGGCTTCGACTTGCGACTCCACGACCGTCTGCAGCGGCTGCCCTTCGAACAAGCTCTGCTGCCCGCTGCTCGCGTCGTCCCACAACACGTCGGAAGGGCGTACGTCGCGTGCGAGCAACGCCCGCGCCTGCGCGCGGAACGCAGAAAAAGAGGCGTCGATCGCAACGCGGATCACAGCTCGCCCGAGAGCGCCGGCACGAGCGCGCCGCGCGCTTCAACAGGCTCTGGCTGCGCCTCCGGCTCGAACAACGCGAGCTGCTGCGGCTTGCGCAGGCGCTGCTCGAGATCGACCGCGTCGAGCATGCGCGCCGCGACGTGCGCGCCGTCGGCGGTGATCACGAACGGCAGCGTGCGGCGTAGCGGCACGCGCAGCGCGCGCAAATCGGCGACGCGCACCGACTGATGGCGCCGCAGCTTCACGAGCGCGCGCACGCTGCGCACGCCCAGGCCCGGCACACGCAAGAGCATCTCGCGGGGAGCGCGAGAGAGTTCGACCGGAAACATTTCGCGGTGACGCAACGCCCATGCGAGCTTCGGGTCGAGCTCGAGATCGAGGTTCGGCTGCGCCGCAGTCGTCAACTCTGCCGCGTCGAAGCCGTAGAAGCGCATCAGCCAGTCGGCCTCGTACAAGCGGTGCTCACGCGCGAGCGGCGCCTGCACGAGCGGCAGGCGCGAGTCGGCGTGCGGG
>JAYUYY010000529.1:0-5125 GCA_043752225.1 Sandaracinaceae bacterium
TATTTGATCAGCACGGACGCGACCACCGCGGTCGTGTACGCGCGGCTCAAGCCCGGCATCGATGCGCCGCCGGACGCCCCGCGCATCACCAAGGAGACCCAAGCCGTCGTAGACAAGCTCAAGCACGGCGACCACAGCTTCTATCTCACCGGCGGGCCGATCTTGACCAACGCGTTTCACTCGAGCTCCGAGAAAGACCTCTCGATGCTCGTACCGCTGCTGCTGCTGATGGTCGCGACGCTCTTGATCGCGACGTTCCGCAGCGTGGGCGGCGTGGTGTTGCCGTTCATCGTGATGATCACGACCGTGCTGGTGGCGCTCGCGTTTTCGGGCTGGCTCGGCCTCGAAATGTCGAGCCCGACGTTCTCGATCCCGCAGGTGCTGATCGCGGTGTGCGTCGCAGAAGCGGTGCACTTGCTGGTGAGTTTCTATCGCGCGCGCAAAGCGAACATGTCGCGGCGCGACGCGGCAACCTACACGCTGCGCAAGAACTTCGTGCCGACGCTGCTCACCGCTTCGACCACCGCGTTCGGCTTCTTCTCGTTCATCTCGGCGAACATGCCGCCGATCGAGAACTTCGGCGTGCTGTGCGGCATCGGCACCGCGCTCTCCTGGGTGATCACCTACAGCTTGGTCGGCCCTCTGATGGTGCTGTGGCCCGGCAAAGAAGCGACGACCGGCGCGACCGATGTGGAAGACAGCTTGCAAGAGCCGACCGCGCGTTCGCGTGCGTTCATCGGCTTCATCGAGCGCTACCGCTGGGCGATCGTGGTCGGCTTCATCGTGCTGTGCAGCGGGTCGGCATGGCTCGCCTCGAAGAACATCGTCAACAGCAACCCCTACGAGTATTTCCGCGAGGGCTTGCCGGTGCGCGTCGCGCAACAGTTCGTGCTCAAGCACCTGTCGGGCGTCGGCAGCTTCGAGGTCGTGGTCGATGCCGGTCGCGAAGACGGCATCAAAGAGCCCGCGTTCCTGGCCAAGGTCGAGCAGCTCGAGAAGAGCATGCTCACGATCCCGGGCATCAACCGCGCGGTCTCGATCGTCGACATCCTGCGCCAGATGAACCGCGCGCTGAACGGCGGCGGCGACGAATACTACAGGTTGCCCGAGACCTCACAGGGCGTCGCGCAAGAGCTCTTGCTCTACACGATGGGGTTGCCGCAGGGCATGGACGTCAACGATCGCATCACGATCCGAAACGACGCGCTGCGTGTGACGCTGGTCAGCACGATCACCGATTCGAACGAAGCGGTCGCGGCGGCCGAGCAGATCGAGCGCAGCGCGAAGGCGCTGGGCCTGAACGCGCATGTCACGGGCAAAATGATGCTCTACCAAGGCATGAACGGGCACGTGGTGCAGTCGTTCACCGGCTCGCTCGGCTCGGCGATGCTGCTGATTGGCCTCGTGATGGTGTTCTCGTTCCGCTCGATCAAGCTCGGCATCATCTCGATGATCCCGAACATCGTGCCGCTGGTCGTCGGCGGCGCGGTGCTCTACTTCCTGACCGGGACGCTCGACATCGGCACGGTGATGGTGGCGAGCGTCGCGCTCGGCATCGCGGTCGACGACACGATCCATATCCTTACGCACTTCAATCACCATAAGGCGGACGGCATGACGACGCGGCGCGCGCTCGAGTGCCTGGTCGCTCACGCGGGCCCGGCGATGCTGGCGACGAACGTGATCTTGGTGATGGGCTTCAGCACGCTTGCCCTGGGCGACTTCATGCCGAACGTGTACTTCGGCATCCTGACCGCGATCATCCTGACCATCGGCCTCGCGACCGACATGGTGCTGTTGCCGGCGATTCTCATGATCGCGGTGCGCGACAAGAAGCCGAGCGCGGTGGCGAGCGCGGAGCTGCCGACCGCGCAGGCGGCGTGAAGCCTTACTCAATCACCGCACGATCGACAGAAGGCTCGCGCGTGCGTCGGTGAAGAGCACCTCGGCTTGATCGCTTAGCGCGGGCAAGCCGAGGAGCAGCACCTCGAGCAGCGCGGGATCGCGCGCCATCACCGCCCAGCGCACGCGCTCGACGTGCTGCGCTGGATCGGCGCGGGTCTCGATCACACGACACGCAAGACCTTGCGCACGCGCGCTCGCGCGCACCACGCGTTCGACCGCGAGGTGGCGATTGGAGACGTTCGCGAGCAGCACGCCGTTTGGAGCGAGCTGGCGCAGGTAGATCGCGAACGCTTCACGCGTCAGCAGATGCACAGGCACCGCGTCGCTCGAGAACGCGTCGAGCACGAGCACGTCGAAGGCGTGCGGAGCCCCGCTCGCGAGTGACAGCCGCCCATCGCCGAGCGCGACCTCGACGCGACCCGCGCTCTGCTTCAAGAACGTGAAGTGTTTACGCGCGAGCTCGACGACGTTCTGATCGAGCTCGTAGAAGCGGACGCGGTCGCCCGCGCGCGCGTACGCGGCGATCGTTCCGACGCCTAGGCCGACCACGCCGATTTTGCGCGGACGGTTGCCGGCGTGAGCGCGCAACACGTGCTCGAGCGCGGTGCCCGGGCCGAAGTACATCGTCGGCTGCAAGTGCCGTGCGCGGTCGCGCAGCTGCATGCCGTGGCGAATCCGGCCATGCGTGAGCAAGCGGCCGTCGATCGTGTCGGTTACGCGCAACGATCCGAGAAAGCTGCGGCGGCGTTCCAGCACCGTGCCCTGTGAAGAGTCGTCCTGCATGCGAACGCCGAGGTTGCTGAGCAAGAGCGGGACGCAGATGCCAAAACCGAGATAGAGCCAGCGCTTCTGAGCTTTGTTCCATCTGCGTGCCCCGACCGCGAGCAGCGCGAAGATCGCAAGCGCGCACAGCTCGAGCTCGTAGTCGTCGTCGAAAAGCACGGGCGCGAGCCAGCTGACGAAGATCGAGCCGAGCACGCCGCCGCCCGCGATCCACAAGTAGTACTCGGTGAGGTGCGAAGGAGCGGGCCGCGAGCGCGCGAGCTCGGTGTGGCAGAGCATGCCGGCGGTGAGCATGGCGAAGAGCGCGGTGCCGAGCTGCTGCGCGAGCGAGGCCGAGCCCTGCGCAAACGATCCCAAGCCGATCGCGATGACCGCCGCGATCCAAAGCGGCAAGAGCGCGCTGCGAATGCGCGCAGCAAGTCCGGAGAACGCGACGATGTACGTGAGCAGATAGATCGAGAGCGGTGCGATCCAGAGCAGCGGCGCTGCGGCGATGTCGACCGTGATGTGGTTGGTGACGGCGAGCAGCATCACGCTCGGCAAGAAGGCGTACGCGAGCCAACCGATGCGCAGACGCCAGGTAAGCGGCGATCGCGGCGCGGCTTCGAGCGCGACCGCGGCCGGCACGACGTCAAGGACTCGCACGCACGCGATCAGCGCGAGCATCAGGCCCGCATAGAGCGCAAAGCCCTGCGTCCAGAGCGCAAACTGCGCGTCCACGCTGAGCACGGGCTCGATCGCGAACGGGTACGCGAGCAAGCCGAGCAACGAGCCGGCATTGGAGAGTGAGTACAGCGCGTACGGCTCTCTCCCAAACGCGAGCGCCGACCAGCGCTGCACGAGCGGCGCGGTGGTAGCGAGTGCGAAGTACGTCGCGCCGATCTGAACGAAGAGCAGCTGCGCGATCTGAAACGCCGGCGCATGCAGGCTCACGAGCGGAATCGGCAGCGTGCACGCGTATCCCGCGACGCTCAGCGCGCACGTCACGAACAGCGCATGCACGGCGAGCTGCGGTCGCGGCCGCGCGAAGCCGCTCAGTGCGTGCGCATACCCATAGCCGACGAGCAGCATGCCTTGAAAGAACACCATGCACGCCGCCCACGTGCTCGGGCTGCCGCCGAAGCTCGGCAAGAGCCACTTCGCGAGCATCGGCTGCACAACGAACAAGAGCGCCGCGCCCAGGAACGCAGCGCTGGCGAGCAACACGCGCGTGAGCGTCGGGATGAAGCCCTGACGCATCACGCGAATTCGACGCCAAATTCCACAACAGCGCGGATTGATTCGCCCGAATGCATCAGATCGAACGCGTCGTTGATGCGCGAGAGCGGCAGCTTGTGGGTGATCAAGCTGTCGATGTCGATCTTCTTGTCCATGTACCAATCGACGATCTTCGGCACGTCGGTGCGGCCGCGCGCGCCGCCGAACGCGGTGCCCTTCCAAACGCGGCCCGTGACCAGCTGAAAGGGTCGCGTGTTGATCTCTTGGCCCGCACCGGCGACGCCGATGATCACGCTCACGCCCCAGCCGCGATGACAGCACTCGAGCGCTTGGCGCATCAGTGTGGTGTTGCCGACGCACTCGAAGCTGTAGTCCGCGCCGCCCTTGGTCAGCTCGACGATATGCGCGACCAGATCGCCTTGGTTGTCGGCAGCAACATCCTTCGGATTCACGAAGTGCGTCATGCCGAGCTTGCGCGCGATCGCTTCGCGGCCCGGGTTCAAGTCGATGCCGATGATCATGTCGGCGCCGGCCATGCGCGCGCCTTGGATCACGTTGAGGCCGATGCCGCCGAGCCCGAACACCACGACATTCGCGCCGGGCTCGACCTTCGCGGTGTAGAGCACCGCGCCGATGCCGGTCGTCACGCCGCAGCCGATGTAACAGATCTTGTCGAACGGAGCGTCCTTGCGAACCTTCGCGAGTGCGATCTCCGGCATCACCGTGTGCTGCGCGAAGGTCGAGCAACCCATGTAGTGGTGGATCTTGGTCTTACCGATCGAAAATCGACTCGAGCCATCCGGCATCACGCCCTTGCCCTGCGTCGCGCGGATCGCCGTACACAGGTTGGTCTTGCGGCTCAAGCACGATTTGCAGGCGCGGCACTCGGGCGTGTAGAGCGGGATCACGTGATCGCCTTTTTGTAAGCTGGTCACAGAGCGGCCCACGTCGACCACGATGCCGGCGCCTTCGTGCCCGAAGATCACAGGGAAGAGGCCTTCGGGATCGGCGCCCGAGCGCGTGAATTCGTCGGTGTGGCAAACACCGGTCGCTTTGATCTCGACCAGGACTTCGCCTTCGCGAGGTCCGTCGAGCTCGACCTCTTCGATCACCAGCGGCTTGCCCGCTTCATATGCAACGGCAGCTCATGTTTTCATGGCGCGCATCATGACACACGCCATCTACGTCACAATTCGGAGAACGCTGGCGTGTCGTGCAC
>JAYUYY010000530.1:0-5123 GCA_043752225.1 Sandaracinaceae bacterium
CGTGCAGCGCGCGCACGCTCGGCAAGAGCTGGCGCTCGATCTGCGTGACCGCCGCGATGTGCATCGCCGCGGGAAACGTGTCGTTGCTCGACTGCCCGAGGTTGGCGTGATCGTTGGGATGCACCGGCTGCTTACTGCCGAGCGGCTTGCCCGCGAGCTCACTCGCGCGATTGGCGATCACCTCATTCACGTTCATGTTCGTCTGCGTACCCGAGCCGGTCTGCCAGACGCGCAGCGGGAAGTGCTCGTCGAGCTTGCCGCTCGCGATCTCCTCGCTCACTTGCGCGATCAACTCGGCGAGCTCGACCGGCAAGAGCCCGAGGTCGCGATTGGCCTCTGCGGACGCGCGCTTGATCAGGCCGTACGCGTGGATGAGCGCGATCGGCATCCGCTCGTCGCCGATCGCGAAGTGCTCGAGCGAGCGCGCGGTCTGCGCTCCGTAGTAGCGATCGTCGGGCACTTCGACCGTGCCCATAGCGTCTCGTTCAGCGCGCATGCGAGTCCCTTTCGAGGGCAGAGTCGTTCCACTTCACAACTAGTGTCGCGGTGAGGCGCGATTGCAAGCGCGAGGCAGGTTTGCCTCGAACCGACGAGTGATTGCGTGCAATCCGGTGTCACCGGCAGGTGGCGCAATCCTTGCGAACGCGCCCCACATGCCTTCCGCCCCCAAGTCCGGCAATGACCTCCACGAGCCGCGCGAGCGCCTTAGCCACGAAGCCCAAGATAGGCACCGTGCGCGCGTTTCACTGACCGAGGAGCTCGAGGCGGTCGATTGGTACGATCAGCGGATCGAGGCCGCATACGACAGCGACCTTAAGAAGATCCTAACGCACAACCGCAACGAGGAGAACGAGCACGCCGCGATGTTGGTACAGTGGCTTCGCAAACGCGACCCCGTGCTCGACGCCGAGCTCGCGAAGCAAAACGGCAGCGGTGGTGAAGCCTCGAACGGCGCGCCTTCGATCGGCCAAGGCGAGAGCAACAGCGCGCACTTGCGACGCTATGACGCGCCGTTCGCGACCTCCGTCTGGCAGCGCCTCGACGAAGAAGCCGAGCGCGCGCTGCAGACCTATCTCGGAGCGCGCAAGCTCGTCGATCAAGACGGGCCACACGGCTGGGAGCGCTCTGCGGTGAGCTTGGGTCGCGTGTCGCGAGCCGATGCAGAGCCGCTCGATGTACCCGGGCTCGAGATCGATCTGCGGCAGCTGCAACCGCTGCTCGAGCTGCGCGTGCCCTTCAAAGTGCCGCGCACCGAGATCGAAGCCATCGAGCGCGGCGCCGATGATCCCGACCTGCGCGCGTTGGTCGACGCCTGCCGGAAGGTCGCCGCCGCTGAGGCGCGCATCGTGTTCTACGGCTACGAAGACGGTGACGTGCGAGGGCTCGTCGACGGCTCACCGCACGAGCCGCTCTCGATCGGCGGCGACTTTACGTCGTACCCGAGCGTGATCGCAGAAGCGATCGAGCGCTTGCGAAGCGCGGGCGTCGCAGGGCCTTACGGGCTCGCGCTCGGACCACGGTTGTACGACGGGCTCGCGCGCACGGCCGGTTCGGGCGGCTATCCGGTCTTGGAGCACGTGCGCCGCTTGCTCGATGGGCCGACCGTCTGGGTGCCTGATCTCGATGATGGCGTCGTGCTGAGCACGCGCGGTGGCGACCAACGACTCGTGATCGGGCAAGACGTCACGATCGGATACCGCGGACACGACGCGACGGATGTCTTCCTTTATGCGGAAGAAAGCATGACTTTCCGATTGCTCGCCCCGGAAGCGGCGGTCGGTTTGAAGAACGCTGGCTGACAACACATTGAAACGAGGACAAAGACGATGACGCGAATGATGACGAATCTGCTGGTGGTGGCGTTTGCTCTCGGTAGCTTTGCGCTGGGATGCGAAGACGACCCGCCCGGCGCCGATGAGACCTCAGGCGATGAAGACACCGTGGCCGAAGAAGCCGGTGAAGCGGTCGACGAGGCGGCGGACGACACCGAAGAGGCCGTGGACGAAGCAGTCGACGACTAGACCTGATCGGTTCGGCTGACGCAGTCCTGCTCAGCTCGCGCCCGCGCCGCTCGTTGGAGCGAGCTCGGGCGCGAGCTGCGCATGTTCTTCGGGTTCGATCGCGTGTCCGGCGCTGCATGACCAAGCGCGCGTGAACGACGCTCCGAGCAAGAAGACCTGCGCGAGGTAATAGACCCAGACCATGAACGCCGCGAGCGCTCCGGCTGCACCCTGCAGCCACGACGGTGCGATGCGCGTGAGATAGACGCCGAGCAGCAGGGTGCCGGCGATCACGAGCGTCGCTGTGAACAGCGCGCCGATCACGACATCGCGCCAAAGGATTCGCACGTCGGGCAAGATCCGGTAGAGCGCTGCAAAGACAACGAAGAGCAGCGCGAAGAACAAGACGGGGTCAGAGACCGCGGTCGGCAGCGCGCCGGGCAGGCCAATGGCGCGACCCACGATACGACCGACTGTGCTCAGCAAAGCCTGGACGATCAGCATCGAGATCAAGAGAGCGCCGCAGCCCATCACCATCGCAAACGATATCAAGCGCTTGACGACGAGGCGCTGCACCGCGTCGCGGGCGTTCACGAACGGCACGCTGCGCACTCCCCAGATCATGTTCAGCGCGTCTTGCACCTGAATGAACAAGCGGCTCGCCGCCCACAACAGCACGACGGCGGCGATGATCGTGCCCAGGCTTCCGCTCTCTTGTTCCGCAGCATCGGTCAGCCGCACCACGAAATCCGCGATGTCGGCGCTGGCGACATCACTCAACCGACCGATCAGAACGGACCGAAGGTAGGCTCGGTCAACCCAGATCGAAGCGAGCGAGATGGCGATCACGACGAGCGGGGCAAACGAAAGCAGGGTGAAAAACGCGATCGACGCGGCCAGCAAGTCCCCGTGCTCACTGAACCGGTCCCATGTCTCCACCAAGATTCGAACGAAACGCGAGCGCGAGGTCGGTGCAGTCACGTTACGATCATAATCCATCGGACCGCCGCGCAAGGGACGTAGGCGTGACTCGCAGTACGCCGACGCACCTTGGATTCACAAATGCCTCATCGAAGTAGATGGGCGCCCAAGGATCGATGGCAGGTCGCAGTTTCGCTCGCTAGCTGGCTTGTTTTGTGCTGTCTCTTATGAACGTGAGGATGATGTTCACCAAGCACCGCCGGCTCTTTTCTCTGCTCGGCGTGCTGGGGGTCGCAGGTCTCGCCACGGCGCTACTTTCCCTCACCCCCTTGCGCGACCTCATGGACGTCGCGCACGCGCGCAAGTTGATCGCGGTCGTGCACGACAACCCGCAAGCTGCGTTGCTCGTGCCGCCCTTGTTCGTGTTGGCGGGCCTCGCGTTCGTACCGACGACCGCGTTGACCGCGACGATCGCGATCGTCTTCGGCCCGCTTCAAGGCTGCGGCATCGCGCTCCTTAGCGGCCTCATGAGCGCGACCGTGCTGTATGCGATCGGCCGCAAGCTCGGCCCTGCCAGCGCGCGCGCCGACAACACGAGCCCTGCCGATCCGAACGCTACGTTCGCGCTCCGCAGCAAATGGATGCAGGGAAAAATGGGCGCGCGCCTCGAAGGTTTGAAGGCGCTCTTCCAACGGCACGCGTTCGGCGCAACCGTCATCGCGCGCGTTTTGCCGATCAACTTCACCGCGATCTGCTTGGTCGCGGGCGCCGCGTTGGTTCCGTTTCGCCCGTACTTCCTCGGCAGCGTGGTCGGCCTCATCCCGGAGGTCGTGATCGTGTCGACCCTGGCCGCGCAGCTCGAACAAATGGTCTCGAACCCGAGCCCGCTGCGGTTCGTCGCAGTCGGCGCCAGCGTCATCCTGCTCGCGATCGGAGCTTGGTGGCTGGTGCGCATAGTCGATCGCACGATCCCACGCGCGCCTCAGCCGGTCTCTGCGCCCTCGATCGAGTCTGCGCCCGGTGTCGAGCGAGCCGAGGGCTCTTCCGATCTTTGCAAGAGCGTGACGCCGTCGAGCGCGGCCTGAAGCGCGTCGAAATCCACAGGCTTGATGAGATGCGCGGCGAAGCCAGCCGCCGCCGAACGCACGCGATCCTGCTCTTGACCGTAGCCGGTCACGGCGATCAACTTGGCGCGGCGAAGCTGGGGGTCTTCGCCGAAACGGCGCGCAAGCTCGAAGCCATCCATCACCGGCAAGCCGATATCGAGCACCGCGACATCCGGGTCAAACTCGCGCGCAGCGATCAGCGCGCTCGGCGCGTCGTTGGCGCAGCGCGTGATGTAACCCGTGGTCGTCAGCATCTCGGCGAGCAGCGTTGCGGCGTCGTCATTGTCATCGACGATCAGCACGCGCGTCGGCGCGCCGACCGGAACGATTCGCCTCGCAACCGTACCCTCGAGCTGAACGGCGTCCGCACCCGCCGGAGCGATCGGCAACCAGACCGTAAACTCCGAGCCTTGCCCTTGGCCGTCGCTTCGCGCCGCGACCGTTCCGCCATGCAGGCTGACCAAGCTGCGCACCACCGCAAGGCCAAGGCCCAGCCCGCCTTGCGACCGATCGAGCGCTTGGCGTTCTTGCGCAAACGGCTCGAACACCTGCGGCAACATCTCGCGTGCGATGCCAATGCCCGTGTCGCGCACGCGCAGCACGGCCTGCTCGCCGCTGCGCTCCGCGACCACCGTGATGCTGCCGCCGGGCTTGGTGTACTTCGCCGCGTTGGTCAGCAAGTTCGAAACCACTTGCGCCAGTCGCGCGCGATCCGCACGTATCGTGAGCCCGTCGCGAGGCACCTCGACCGAGAGCCCGTGCCGATGCTGCTCGAGCAAGGGGCTCGCCATCTCGACGGCTTGCACGACGGCGTCCTCGAGCTCGACGCGCTCCAAGCGCAGCTGAACCTTGCCGCGCGTGATGCGCGAGATGTCGAGCAGGTCATCGACCAACCCTACGAGGTGATTCACCTGGCGTTCGATGACCGCACGCTCCTTGTGCGCGGTGTCGACGCCCTTGAGCTTCATCAGTTGAAGCGCGGTCAAGATCGGCGCGAGCGGGTTGCGCAGCTCGTGACCGAGCATGGCGAGGAACTCATCCTTTGCGCGGTTCGCGACCTCGGCTTCACGCCGCGCTCGCGCCAGCTCGGTGACCT
>JAYUYY010000531.1:0-5120 GCA_043752225.1 Sandaracinaceae bacterium
CTCCCAGACCGGAATCGCGTCGAGCTTGAGCGACTGATGGCCACTGTGCGCGAAATCGTCTGCGACGGCCGAAGCGTCTCCGTGCTTAATCCAACCGTCGGGCGTGCCGCCGAGCGCCGCACCGTCGAAGTCCTCGCACAGGATGTAGTCGGCATCGGCGCAGCCGCGCGGTCCGGCGTCTTGCATTGCGCTCGTGCCGCCCGTGCTCGCATCGACCATCGCATCGGTGCCCGTGCCGCTCGCGCCGCTCATGCCGCCGTTGCCAGCCGCGCTCGCGTCCTGGTTGCCGCTCACGCCCGCGGTCGTACCGGCGTTCCCACCGGAGCCGCCGCTCAGCGGATCGACCGCCTGCATGCCGCCTGCACCGCCCGCGCTTTGCATGCCGCCAGCGCCACCGGTCAGCATCGCACTGCTTGCGCCACCTTGCGCTGCGTTGCCGCCGCCTTGTGCGTCGTCGGAGGTCGTACAGCTGGCGAGCGCGAGCGCTAACAGCGCCGTGAACAATCGCTTCATGCTCTGCTCAAGCCTGGCAATGCCTGACCGATTCGCGTCAGATCGTAGTCGGTCGGCCACAGTGTCGAATCGCGATCGATAAACGTCGATCCGTAGCCGGCCTGACCATCGCGCTCGTAGTCCGCAGGCGTAAGTCCCATTGCTTGGAGGGCGGTCACGAGCAGCTGGTTGTGCGGGATGCCCTTGATGACGTTGCCGTCTTCTTGCGAGAAGAATGCGTGTCCTTCCCAATCGATGTAGTCGAGATAGCGACCGGTCTGCAGCGCGCCGCCTGCGCTGCCGGCGAGTAAGCACGGCACGCTGTGGCCGATGTGATTGAAGCCCAGCTCGTTGCCCCAATACACGAGCGAGTTGTCGAGCAACGTCGAGCCGCCGCTCTCGGTGACGTCGAGCTTCTCGAGCAGCTTGGCGAACACGTTGTCTGCGATCCACGCGTTGATACCCTTGAGCATGCGGCGTGAGTTCTCGTTGCCGAAGTCGTGCGCGAGCCCGTGCCAGGTGCCGCCGCTCGCGTCTTCTGAGTGGTAGTGACCGACCAGTGTCGGGTCATTCGGATCGGGGCCGGGGCCGAGCGCCTTGTGCACGCCGATCGTGACGATGCGCGTGCGATCGCACATCAGCGCCGCGGTCACGAGGTCGAGATAGATGTCCCACTTGGTCTGGATGTCGGTGGGATCGGTCCCCTGGTTGTCGTCGAGGCTCTGCGGCTCCATCGGCTTGGTGCACGCGAGCATCGCGCGCGGGTTGAGGCGCGCTTGCACCTCGGAGATCAGCGAAACGTATTGCTCGACCTTCTGCTTGTCTTCGCCGGAGAGCCGCGAGCTGTCGCGCAGCGCTCGGTACTGATCGAGCACCTTGTCGACGAGCAGCGCATCCGGGTTGGGCCCGGCAGACGGCGGTGTCGTTCCAGAATCGGCCAGCCCCGCAAAGAGATCATTCCAGACGTCGAGCGGGTTGGTGCGCGCGAGCTGTTGCACGACCGCGCCGCCCGCTTGGCCGCCATTGCCGAACGACATCGAGTCGACGACGCCTTGCGAGATGTGGAGCGCGCGCTGCCCTGGCAGCTCCGAGTAAAACTTGTCCGAGTACGCGAGCACCTGATCGATCGTCGGAATGTCTCCGAGCGAATCGGCGGTGCACGGCGTCGCGTTGGTGCAGGACGCGTAGTTGCCGAGGATGCCGCCGTAGTTGTGGTTGACCGACGGCAGGAAATCGAGGCCGCGGACCAAGTTGATCTTGTCCAAGAACGGATTGAGCCGCGCGCCGAGGATCCCGGAGATGCCGCTCGGCGTTTCGAAGTCGCGCAGCGGCGCCCAGGTGTACGGCTGCGAGGGATCGATGCGCTCGCTGAGCAGCGTCGTGCCGTCGGCTTTGCTGTCGCTGTAGCGGCTGTCTTTGAGCGCGTAACCGTTGCCCGTGAACGCGGGATACCACTCGCGGATCAGCTGCGTGCTGAACGACTTCATCACGATCAGCCGCTTGGGCGCGACGCTGGCTTGCGCGCGCAGCACGCGCGGCAGCAGCGACTCGAGGAAGGGCAGGGCGAGCATCGCGCCGGCTGCGCCGCGCAGGAAGTAACGCCGCGTGAGTGAATGGCTGCTCATGGCGCGCCGACCTTTCGCATGAAGAAGCTCGATTGCCGTGCGATGCGCGCGAAGGCTTCGGAAAGGCCCGTCGCGGGATCTTTCAGCGCAGCGGTCAGGTCATCGACCGTGCACGCATCGATGCTCTGCGCGGTCGGCGTACGACGCAGCGCGAAGCTGAAGTACTTCTGCGCGACGCACGCCTCGACCTTCTCGCTCTGCACGATGCGCTCGTTCAGCTCGGCTGCGTCCATCACCTGCATCTCGTCGCCGGCGCTAATTCGCGTGATGCCGCTGCCGTCGATCGATAGCTCGGCGAGCTGCTCGCCGGTCTGCTCGTCGAACACGCGCTCGGTCGTGCGGTAGCGGCCGAGCGCGTCGAACGACTCGAGCGCAAAGCCGATCGCGCTGAACTGGCTGTGGCACGCGTTGCACGTGGCGTTGCCTTCGACCTTGGCTTGGAAGCGCTCGCGCGTCGTTTGATCGGAGGTGACCGGCGGTGGATCGAGCGAGCCGGGCGGCAGCGAGTTGGGATCGGGCTGCGCCAGCAGATCGCACAACAGGCTCTTGCGCACGAGCGCGCCGCGATGAAACGGATTCGTGGTCTCGAGGTTCGAGACCAAGAGCGCAGCGCGTTGCACGAGGCCGGCACGCGTGCCCGCCGGCATGTGCGGATACTCGCCGCTGCCGCTCCACGGCTCTGCACCGTAGAGCCGCGCGAGGTCTGGCGATTGCGTCACCGACTCATCGGTCTCGAGCAGCTCCGCCATGGTCGCGACGCGCTCGAACGTGAACAGCTCGGTGAGATCGCGCACTTCTTGAACCATGTCGGCATAGTGCTCGTGCCCCGCCTCGCCGATTTGCTCGCCTTCGGCCAGCGCTTCGAAGCCCGGCCGCGTGGTCTCGAAGCCGGTGAACTTCTCGAGCCGCAGCCACTCGTTCCAGAACTGCCACATCGTTTCGCGCGTGCGATCGTCGTGGAATACGCGGTCGAGCTGCACGGAGAACCCTGCTTCGGTCGCGAGCGAGCCATTCGCGGCTGCGGCGAACAACTCTTCGTCCGGCATCGTTTGCCAAAACAAATACGAGAGCCGGGACGCAATCTCGTAGGCCGATAGCTGCAACAGCTGCTCGCCGCCGATGCCTTGGCCATCGATCTCGACGTGGTTCACGAAGCGCGGCGAGGACATCACGACGATCGCGATCGCTCGCACCGCCTCTGCCGGCGTGCGCTGTCCGTCGCTCAGCTCGGTGAGCTCTGCGACCTCGCTCGCCGCAAGCGGCCTGCGATACGCGAGCTGCGCAAAGCGCTCGACGAAGCTCTGCGCGCAGTCGTCCGAGAGCGCCGGTTGCATCGCGCAGGCACCCGCCACGCTGGCGCGCAGCTCGGCATTTGCCGCGAGCGCATCGCCGACCGCGACGCCGACGTTGAAGTACGCCTGCACGTGCTCGAGCGAGATGCGGTCATCGAGCGCGCGAAAGGAATCGCCGATCGAGTCGTCGGGCACGGAGTCGAGCGCGGCCTCGAGATCGCTCAGCATCGAACCGGCGCCGCTCGCGGTCAGCAAGTCGCGCACGGTGTTCTTGTATTGAACGGTCGAGAGCTTCAGCAGCGGCGTGACGCCGGGCTCGGTCGCATCGCACACCGGATCGATGCCGCCGGGATTCGATCCAGGCGGCACGTGACTACCCGCGCTGCCTGCGATTGGCGCCGCGCCCGCGGCTGCACCTCCCGCACCTGCGCCGCGCGCCTCATCCTCGGCGCTCTCGATCGTGCCGGAGCACGCGTACGCGAACAGCGAAACGAATCCGAACAACCACTGCGTCCACGAGGCTTGTCGGATGTTCGTGTTCATAAACGGTGCGCTCCGTTGCCGAGCGTAGGTACCGCCGCTTGCGACTAGCGGTTCACCAGGCACCTCGAGCAGCCGCCGAGCTGCGGACGATTGACACAGCCAACTGTGACAGTCTAAAGTGTGTTTATGCAGGCCAGCCCGACCACGACGCCTGACGCAACGCCGCTCGAGCTCAGTACGCTCGCCGAAAAGCGTGAGCGCGATGAGAGCTACGAACAGCTCGTGCAGCGCTTAAGCGTGCAGTCGGTGCGCAAGCACTACGCCGCCTTCGAAGACATCGAGTGGGATGCGCCGGAGATGCAGATCGATCCCAAGGATCCGCGCTTCGAGCTCGGCCCCGAAGAAGGGCTCGGCCGCACGCAGTGGTACCGCGATCAACCGCAAGAGGTGCGCGCGCGCATCGGGCTCTCTGGGATCGCGGGCGCGATGAAGCTCGGCGTAATCTTCGAGAGCGTGCTCAAGCGCGGCTTGCTCGAGTTCGCAGCGACCTTGCCGAATCGCTCACCGGAATTTCGCTACGTCTATCACGAGGTGATCGAGGAGGCGCAGCACTCGCTGATGTTCCAAGAGCTGATCAACCGCTCGGGGCTCAACCCATCCGGGATGCCGCGCGCGCTCGAAGCGGGCACGCGATTCGTCGTGCGCTTGGGCCGCGTGTTCCCCGAGCTGTTCTTCTTCTTCGTGCTCGGCGGCGAAGAGCCGATCGACTTCGCGCAGAAGCAAACGATCAAGAGCGGCCGCACGCTGCATCCGCTGATCAAACGCGTGATGCAGATCCACATCACCGAGGAAGCGCGGCATCTGTGCTTCGCGCGCAACTACCTGCAGCGCCAGGTGCCCAAGCTCGGCGCGTTCGCGAAGCTGCGCTTGCGGATCGCGATCCCGGCGATCTTAGGCGTGATGGCCAAGATGATGCTCGAGCCCGGCCCCGCGATGCAGAAGCGCTTCAAGATCCCGGCCGCGGTGATGCGGGAGGCCTATCGCGATAACCCGGAGCACAAGCGCCGCGTGCGCGCCTCGCTGGCATCAGTCGCTAAGCTCGCGATCGATCTCGACTTACTCCGCAAACAAGACATCTGGCTCTGGCGCTGGCGCGGCCTCGGCAACCCATTCAAGTACGCTTGATTCGCGAATCAGCGGCCTTCTAAGCGGCGCAGTTTTTGGTCGA
>JAYUYY010000532.1:0-5112 GCA_043752225.1 Sandaracinaceae bacterium
GACCTGCACGTGGATCGATCAGCTCAGCGCGCACGCGTGGGGCGTGGTCGCGGTCGGCACCTGCGCGACCTACGGCGGTATCCACGCGATGAGCGGCAACCCGACCGGCGCGATGGGCCTGTGCGACTACCTCAAGTGGGATTTCAAAACCGCGGCGGGCTTACCGATCGTGTGCGTGCCGGGTTGTCCGGTGCAGCCCGACAACTTCATGGAGACGCTGCTGTACCTGCTCTATCAGGCCGCAGGCATGTTGCCGATGATCCCGCTCGATCACGCGCACCGGCCGCGCTGGCTGTTCTCGCAGACCGTGCATGAAGGCTGCGACCGCGGCGGCTACTACGAGCAAGGCGACTTCGCGGCGCAGACCGGCTCGAGCAAGTGCATCGTGAAGCTCGGTTGCTGGGGCCCGGTAGTGCTGTGCAACGTCGCCAAGCGCGGCTGGATGAACGGTATCGGCGGTTGTCCGAACGTCGGCGGCATTTGCATCGGCTGCACGATGCCGGGCTTCCCCGATAAGTTCATGCCGTTCATGCAGGAGCCGCCGGGCGCGATCATGTCGAGCGCCGCGGTGCTGATGTACGGCCGCACGGTGCGCGCGCTGCGCGTTCACCAAGTCGTCGCTCGATCGCGAGCCGAGCTTTCGCCACAACCGGCCGGTGCTCACGACGGGCTACCAATCGCCAGAGCCAAGAAAGAACAAGCCATGAGCGAGGGAGGCATTGCGGGCAATCAGCTCGTCGACATGTCGTGGGATCCGATCACGCGCATCGTCGGCAGCCTCGGGATTCACACCAAGATCGACTTCGGCAAGAACGAGGTCGCGGAGTGCTGGAGCACCTCTTCGATCTTTCGCGGCTACAGCATCTTCATGAAGGGCAAGGATCCGCGCGACTCGCACTTCATCACCAGCCGCATCTGCGGCGATAACCACGCGACGTGCTCGGTGTACGCGCAGAACATGGCGTACGGGATCAAGCCGCCGCATCTCGCGGAGTGGCTGATCAACCTCGGCGAGGCCGCCGAGTACATGTTCGACCACAACCTTTTTCAGGACAATCTGGTCGGCGTCGACTTCTGCGAGAAGATGGTGCGCGCGACCAACCCGGGCGTGTTCGAGCAAGCCGAGCGCACCGAGTCGCCGCACGCCGAAGATCACGGCTACAAAACGATCGCGGACATCATGCGCGCGCTCAACCCATTCACGGGCGAGCTGTACCGCGAAGCGCTGCAGATGAGCCGGCTGACGCGCGAGATGTTCTGCTTGATGGAAGGGCGCCACGTGCACCCTTCGACCTTGTATCCGGGCGGCATCGGCACGGTGCCGACGGTGCAGCTGCTCACCGACTACCTGACGCGGCTGATAAAGTACGTCGAGTTCATGAAGAAGATGGTCCCGCTGCACGACGACCTCTTCGATTTTTTCTACGAGGCGCTGCCCGGCTACGAGCGCGTCGGCGAGCGCGCTTCAGATCCTCGAGATGGAGGTGGCGTGATGTGTGGGACCTGCGGCTGCAACACGAGTGAGCGGATGATGCGACCGAACGCGCCGGTGGTCGCGCGGCTCTCGCCCGAGGTCGCGCACGCGCTGCGGCTCGATCGGCTCGAGCGCGCGGTGATCGACAAAAACGATCGCTTGGCAGCGCAAAACCGCGCGGCGTTCGAGGCGCGTGGCGTGCTCGCGTTGAACTTCATGAGCTCGCCGGGCTCGGGCAAGACGACGTTGCTCGAGCGCACGATCGAGCGGCTTGCGCTCGGCGAGCGGATCGCGGTGATCCAAGGCGATCAAGCGACCGACCGCGACGCCGAGCGGATCCGACGTGCGGGCGCGCGCGGTGCAGATCAACACCGGCCAGGGCTGTCACCTGGACGCTTCGATGGTCGAGCGCGCGGCGCGCGAGCTGGCACCGCTTCCCGGCTCCCTGCTCGCGATCGAGAACGTCGGCAACCTGGTGTGCCCGGCGATGTTCGACCTCGGCGAGGCGCATCGCATCACGGTGATCTCGGTGACCGAGGGCGAAGACAAGCCGCTCAAGTATCCGCACATGTTTCGCAGCAGCGATCTCGTGATCATCAACAAGCTCGACTTGCTCGAGCACTGCGACTTTGATCTCGCGCAATGCCAGCAGAACATCCGCGCGATCCGGCCGGACGCACAGATCTTGCTCGTGTCCGCGCGCCGCGGCGATGGCATGAGCGAGTGGATCGACTGGTTGCAAGGCTTGCTCGCAGCGCAGCCCAGCCCTGCGCTCGCCATTCAGGAGGAGCGCGCCCGATGAAGAACGATCCCGCGAGCAAGGTGGAGGACGCCAGCTTCATCTTCCCCGAGCCGACCGAGATCGCGGATGAGGCGACGCTCCGGCTCGCGAACGACTTTCTCGAGCACCTCGCTCACGGCATGTTTCCCGATGGCGATCTCAGCCCCGAGCTGATGACGTGGGCCGAGCGTTTTGGTGAGAACGCGTCCGCGGGTAGCACGGCCCAACTGAGCATCGAGGAGCGGCTCAAGGCGGCAGAAGCGCGCTTCGTCACGCTGGTCGAGCAGATCCCCGCGGTCACGTTCATGGCGGTGCTCGGCGAAGGCGAAAACGATGTCTACGTGAGCCCGCACATCGAGCAGATGCTGGGCTACACGCAGGAGGAATGGCTGAGCGATCCGTTCCTTTGGTACTACCGCTTGCACCCCGATGACCGCGCGCTGTGGAACGCCGAGTTCACGCGCGGTGTACGCACCGGCGGGCCCTTTCGCGCGGAGTGCCGCTTCATGGCGCGCGACGGACACACCGTTTGGGTGCACGGCGAAGCGCGCTTGGTCAAAGACGAAAAGGGTCGCCCGCAGTTCTTGCAGGGCGTCGCCTTCGACATCACCGAGAGTAAGCGCGCGCAAGAGGTATTGCTCGACAACGCCGTGCGCAACGCGAAGGCGGAAGAAGAGCTCGCGATCGCGCGGCGCGTGCAGACCTCGCTCTTGCCGCGCGACCTGACGTTGCCCGGCCTCACGATCGCCGCGCGCATGCTGCCCGCGGACGACGTCGGCGGCGATTACTACGACGTGCGTCCGGTTGGAGACGGCGGTCTCATCACGATCGGCGATGTCTCCGGGCACGGCCTCAACGCGGGCCTCGTGATGTTGATGATGCAGAGCGCGCTGTGCGCGATCTCCGCTTCGCGGCGCAGCGCGACGCCCGCCGAGCTGCTCGTGCTGCTCAATCAGGTGATCTACGAGAACGTCGTCGGCCGCTTGGAGCGCGACGAGTACGTCACGCTCTCGGTCCTGCGTTACTCATCGAGCGGCATCGTCACGCACGCCGGCGCGCATCAAGACATCGTTGTGTTGCGCGCCGCGACCGGCCGCTGTGAGCGCATCGCGACCAGCGGCCCGTGGATAGGCGTGCGCGAAGAGATCTTCACGATCACCCGCGACCAAGCGCTCGAGCTGCGCGACGGCGACGTGATGGTCCTGTACACCGATGGCGTGATCGAAGCCTTCGACGACGAGGGCAACGTCTTCGACATGGATCGCTTGATCAAAGCGATCGAAGAGCTCCCCAGTGGCAGCCCGCAAGAGATCCTCGAGCGGATCTTCTTGCGCGTCAGCGAGCATAGCCACCGCCAAGACGACGACATCACCGTGCTGGTCGCCAAGCACAGCGCGCGTTGATCGCGCAGAAAAAAGCTCTCAGTTGAAAGACAGCTCTTTGTCTTTGTGCGTGCGCGGGCGGGTCTGCTGGAAGTCGTGCGCCGCGCGGATCAGCTCGACGAAGAGCGGATGCGGCGCGTGCGGCCGCGACTTGAACTCGGGATGGAACTGGCAGCCGATGAAGTACGGGTGACCCGGCAGCTCCACCATCTCGACCAGCAAACCATCGGGCGAGACGCCGGACAGCGAAAGGCCTGCGCCTTCGAGCTTGTCGCGGAACTCGTTGTTCACCTCGAAGCGGTGACGGTGACGCTCGCTGATCCGCGACTTGCCGTACACGCGCGCCGCGAGCGAGCCCTCTTGCAGCACGCACGGATACGCGCCCAGGCGCATCGTCGCGCCCTTCTCTTGGATCCCGCGCTGGCCGGGCATCAAGTGAATGACCGGATACGTGCACTTGGGATCGGCCTCGACGGTGTTGGCGCCTTCAAGCCCGCACACGTCGCGCGCGAACTCGACCACCGCCATCTGCATGCCGAGGCAAATGCCGAAGAACGGCACGCGGCGCTCGCGCGCGAAACGAATCGCGCGAATCTTGCCCTCGAGGCCACGGTCGCCGAAGCCGCCGGGCACGAGGATCGCGTCGTACTTCGAGAGCTCTTGCTCCCAGTCTTCGCGCCCGAGCAGCTCTTCGCTGTCGACATAGTGCGTCTCGACCGCGACGTCGTTCGCGAGCGCACCGTGGACTAATGACTCGTGCAGCGACTTGTACGAGTCGCGCAAGTGCACGTACTTGCCGACCAGCGCGACATGCACCGTGGCGCGGGGCGTCTGCTTGAGCTTCTCGACCGTGCGCTCCCACGCGCTCAAGTCGGGCTCACGCGACCAGATGTTGAGGCGCTCGACGATCGTTTGGTCCAGGCCCTCTTCGCGCAAGCGCAGCGGCAGCTCGTAGATCGTGGAGACGTCGGGCGCAGCGATCACCGCTTCGACCTGGACGTTGGTGAAGTGCGCGATCTTGCGCTTGAGATCGGCCGAGAGCGGGCGATCGACGCGGCAGATCACGATCTCGGGCTGGATGCCGAGCGAAAGCAGCTCTTTGACCGAGTGCTGAGTCGGCTTGGTCTTGAGCTCGCCGGCAGCGGCGATGAACGGCACCAAGGTGACGTGGATCGAGACCGTGTTCTGCGGCCCTTGCTCGATGCGCAGCTGGCGCACGGCTTCGAGGAACGGCAACGACTCGATGTCGCCGACGGTGCCGCCGATCTCGACGATCGCGATGTCGACGCGCGCTGCGACCTCCATGATCCGGGCTTTGATCTCGTCGGTGATGTGCGGAATCACCTGCACCGTCGCGCCGAGGTACTCGCCCCGCCGCTCTTTCGAGATGACGGCCTGGTAGATCTTGCCGGTGGTGAGATTGTTGGCGCGGGTGAGCCGCGCGCTGGTGAAGCGCTCGTAGTGGCCGAGGTCGA
>JAYUYY010000533.1:0-5105 GCA_043752225.1 Sandaracinaceae bacterium
GCGGTGCTTCAGCGGGCCTCACGTTCTTCAGCAACGACAGCGTGTGCGGCGTGCAATCCGCGACCGCCGTTCCAGTCGCGCCGGTGGATGCGACGCAAGCCGCCAACATCACCGCGGCGTTCTCCGCGACCTCGCCGAGCGGTGGCACGCCGATCGTCGGCGCGACGATCCTCGCCTACGCGCACATGCACGAAGAAGCCGGCCTCGATGCCAGCGGCGGCTGCGCGCAGCCACCCTGCGGCGCGCGCGGCAATCGCTTCGTCGTGCTGATCACCGACGGCGCCGACTCATGCCCCAACGAGCCGATCGAAGGCGTATGCAACGGCAAGTCGTGCACCGATCACCTACTCGATGACAGCGTGCCGGTCGCGGCCGGCGTGAACATCCGCACCTTCGTGATCGGCGCACCGGGCAGCGAGCCCGCGCGCGGCTTTCTCTCCGAGCTCGCGCTGCGCGGCGGCACCGCGCGCAACGGCGGCGCATGCATCGGCGATCGCACGTCGGAGAGCGGCGACTGCCACTACGACATGACGACGAGCACCGACTTCGCTGCGGACCTCGCGACAGCGCTCGATGCGATCAGCGGCTCCGCGCTCGGCTGTGAGTTCGCGGTGCCACAGCCGGCAGGCTTGCCGCCGACCGACAACGTGAACGTGCAGTACCGGCCCGGCGGCACCGGCGATCCGGTGTGCTTCGGCTTCGACGACACGGCGTGCGACGGCGGCGCCAACGGCTGGCAGTTCGCGAAGCTCGCCGACGGAAACAACGACCTCTCGAAAGTCATCTTGTGCGGTGAGGCCTGCGCGACCGTGCGCAACGACGCAGCCGTTCAAGTGGATGTCGTGCTCGGTTGCCAACGCCTGCGCGTGGATTGAGTCGGAGACCAACATGAAAAAAATCGATGTACACGTCGGTCTCAGCATCGCCTTCGCGATCACGCTCACGGCTTGCGGCGGCGCGGATGAAACCTCGCGGCCGCGCGTGATGTCGCGCGACGACGGCACCATCGTCTTCGAAGGCGGTGACACCGGCAGGCAATGCAACTCCGTGAACCGCACGCAGGCGTGCTCGTGCGGAACGATCGCGGGTCGCCAGACCTGCAACGCGAGCTTCGCGTGGGGTCCGTGCGAATGCCTCGATCCCGCAGCGAACGGCGCAGCTGGAATGGGCGGTGGCAGTCCTGATCTCAGCGGCAGCGGATCCGATCCCGCAGCCAACAAGCTCGCCGCCAACTTCGAGTGGCTGCGCAGCGATCCCAATGGCGTGGTGATGGATTGCTTGCCCGGTCGCTACGAAGGCACGTTCGACGGCGGCTATCAGAGCCCGGCTGCGTTCAACGCGCCGATCCCCGTCGCGGCGCTCGATGTCAGCGGCATGCCCGGCCTGCGCTTCGATCTCGGCTCCGACGGCAACGGCGAGTTTCTCACCATCAGCGGCGGCATGATGGACGGCGTTGCCGACGGCGTCTTCCCGTTCCGCGCCGAGATCTCCGATGGCCAGCTCGACTGCGCGACCGGCATCCTGCGCGCCAAGCTCGTGAACGGCTCTTACGACGTGTTCTTCTTGGCGTTCACCGGCCACTTCGATGGCGACATGGTGGCTCGCTACGATCCCGTCACGAAAGCCTTCGTCGACGGCCGCTGGGCCGTGATGGAGATGGGCGCGATGCCGCCGCCGATCGACGTGACGATGCCGCCACCCGTGATCCCACTCGGCATGCCGGGCGGCGCGGGCACGTGGACCACCAGCTGGGTGCGTTAGCTCCTCCCTCGAGCACCTTGAAATCTGAAAGATTGTCTTTCAATATTCAAGGCGATGACGCAACCACGTTTAGCTCACCTTAAGGAAGTCACGAAGCTTCTTCGCACGCGCCCCGTAGTTGCCGTCCTTGGTGCGCGGCAAGTGGGTAAGACGACGCTTGCGCGACAAATCGCTGACGGATACAGCGGTCCGACCACCTTTTTTGATCTTGAGGCTCCTCGAGATCAGGCCCGACTTGCCGAGCCCATGCTTGCGCTCGAAGACCTACGAGGCCTCGTCGTGCTCGACGAGATCCAACTCCGCCCCGAGCTCTTTCCCGTCCTGCGCGTGCTCGCGGATCGCCCACGCACGCCTGCGCGCTTCTTGATTCTCGGTAGCGCCTCGATCGAGCTGCTTCGCCAAGGTGCAGAGAGCCTGGCCGGCCGCATCGCTTTCCACGATCTCGGCGGTTTCGACCTTGCTGAGGTCGGTATGAAACAGCTCGACAAGCTCTGGTTGCGGGGTGGATTCCCCGCCGCGTTCCTCGCAAAGTCCGACGCGGAGAGCGCGAAATGGCGCGCCGATTTCGTGCGTACCTTCCTCGAACGCGACCTGCCTCGTTTGGGTGTCTCGATCGCGCCAGTCGTGCTCGGGCGCTTCTGGACAATGCTCGCTCACTACCATGCGCAAGTTTGCAATGCGTCGGAACTCGGGCGAGCGCTCGGCGTGTCGCATACGACGATTCGTCACTACTTGGATTTGCTGACGCACGCGTTTGTCGTGCGCCAGCTCCCTCCTTGGTTCGAGAACATTGGTAAGCGCGTCGTGAAGTCTCCGAAGATCTACATCGCTGACAGCGGCCTCACCCACTCGCTTTTGCAGCTCACGACACGGCGCGATCTCGATGGGCATCCCAAGGTTGGCGCCACCTGGGAAGGTTTTCTCATCGGTGAGATCCTGCGCGTGCTGCGCGTCTCGAACGGCCAAGCCTTCTTTTGGGCCACCCACAGCGGGGCGGAGCTGGACCTCCTGATCGTGCGCGGCCGTGAGCGTCTTGGCTTCGAGATCAAGCGCACCGACGCGCCCATCATCACGCCTTCAATGCGCTCTGCGCTCGCAGATCTTTCCCTCACGCGGTTGCACCTCGTTCATGCCGGTCGGCAATCTTTCGACCTCGCACGCAACGTGCACGCAACCGCGGCTGTCGATCTGCTCGAGGTGCTCGGTCGTTGACGCGGCGCGTCACGAGCGATCGGTGGCGAGTCGCCCGGATTGGGTAGCACGACGGGCAGCACCAAGATCTGTGCGCCCTGCGCGTGCACTGGGCATGAGATCGACGCCGCGACGAGCAGCAGTACGAGCGGCAGGCCGCCCGCCGGAAGGTGCGAGAGGCGGGCTGTGCGATGCGTGGTGCTCATGCGGGACCGCCTATCGAGACGTCGCGCGTGCAGCTGCGCGTTCGCTATTAGGGACGGCAGAAACGGAAGCCGGTTGTCGGGCAGGTGTCGAATTGATGACCGCTGCCAGGACATTCGCGATCGTTTTCGCACGTATAGGAGCAGTGGTCGTCGAGGGTAGGGCTGCCGATGTCGATGCAGAAGGCGCCATCGACGTCTGGGTCGCCAACACCGCACTCCTCGCCGCTCGTGCACGCTTTGCCGCCCAATGCGCCGAGTGCGATCGAATCCAAGTACGCCGCGCAGCTCGTGCGCGGAAGACAGAAGTCGGCCTCGTATCCGTCGATGCTCGTGGTGGGCCCGGGCTCGCTATAGGGTCGTGCGAGCGGGCTGATGTTGGACGCGCAACCACCCAGGGGATCGGCGAGGAAGCAAAAGCTTCCGACTCTCGTGCCGTTCAACACGTGCTCAACACACCGCATGCCCATCTGGCACTCGCTGTCCGCGACGCAGTCACCGCAATCGGAGACGCTGTCTCGATCAGTTCCGGTGCACGCGCCCGTGGACCGATTGCACGAGTCGCCCCCGCATGCCGCGCTCTCATTCTCCGCCGTGCACTGCACGCACTCGCCGAAGGTGTCGGCGTCATCGCGTAGGTTGCACATCGTGTTGCCAACGCGGCCTGCGCACGCGGCGTTGCCCGCGCTCACACCGCTGCACGCCGCGCATGCGCCCGTGGCATCACAGCGCGGCGCGTCGTCCGGGCAATCGGCGTGCGATTCGCACTGCACACACTGGCCGCGTGTCGCAGCCGGGCCGTCGAGGTTGCAGCCGTCGCGCGCGCCGTGATCGGCACACGCCACGCTGCTCGTGCACGCGACGCACTCGCCGGCGTCGCATTGCGCGGTCGCAAACCCGGTGCAGTGCGCGTTGGTTCCGCACTGCTCGCAGATGCGGTTGACGCAGTGCCGCATGCCGCCGCTGGCGCAGTGATCGTCGATCGTGCACTCGACGCATTCGCCGAGCGTGTCGGAGCTCACGTCGTCATCGCATTGCGGTGTCTCGCCGCGCGGCGTGCACTGCGCGGCCGCGGTGCATGCGACGCACTCGTTGTTGCTACACACGGGCAGCGCGCTCGGGCAGTTGGTGTCGCCGCTGCAAGACAAGCTCGGGGATCCGCCGGTCGTGCCGCCGTTGCCGGCGCCGCTTACCCCGCCGGTGATGCCCGCTTCGCCGCTGTCACTGCCGTTGATCCCGCCTGAGCCGCTGAACGTGCCGCTACCGCTCGAGCCGCTGTCCGCGCTCGCGTCGTGGAGGCCGCTGCTGCCGCTGCTCGC
The DNA here is from genome assembly GCA_043752225.1 of Sandaracinaceae bacterium. Taxonomy (GTDB): domain Bacteria; phylum Myxococcota_A; class Polyangia; order Polyangiales; family JAFGIB01; genus JAYUYY01. Next base: position 4,475 of record JAYUYY010000533.1, read on the forward strand.
CTCGTTGAAGTTCGGGCAGCCAGCCAGCGGCGGAAAGGCAACACACTGCGGGCACGCAAGATCGAGCACGGGGCCGCGACACTGCGCGCACTCCGCGTGCGGCGGATCTTGCTCGCACAGATCGCTGCACTCGATCGGATCGAGCGAGCCATCACAGGGATCACAGCTGCTGACCGCGAGCAGCGTGAAGAGAGCGAGCAATCCCGCCGCTGCGAGCAGGGCGACCGAGCCAGTAGGCTTGCGCAAGCACCCCTCCATATTCGGGAATGCTCTATCATGGTTCGCAGCGCGCGGGCCATGTTCAAACAATAGCTACATGTAGCCAACGTCAACGCGACCAGAGCACCGCGAGCTCGAGCGCGATGGCATCGAAAGGCGCGAGCCGCACCGCCGCATCGCCGGTCTCGGATTGCACGATGCGATAGCTCGAGCCGTCGAGGCGCAACACCTCGACCAGCTTGTCGAGCGGCTCGACGAGCCACAGCCACGACGTGCGGCGGTGACGCCAGCACGTCCTCGTAGGTCGCCAATCGCCGCTCCACGCCGGCCATCGGCCGACCGTAGCATTGGCCAAAACCCAAGCGACGACGGCGCTTGGGCTCAGTCCTCTGGGAAGGCGAAGCGGAAGATG
>JAYUYY010000534.1:0-5104 GCA_043752225.1 Sandaracinaceae bacterium
CATTCGCGACGCGGCCACGGCCGAGGAATGGCTGGCTGCGGGCGTCGCGCGGGTCGTGATCGGTACGCTGGCGATCGAGCAGCCCGATGTCGTGCGTGCGCTTTGCGCGAAGCACCCCGAGGGCGTGATCGCGGCGGTCGACGCGAAGATGGGCGAGGTCGCGGTGCGCGGCTGGACGCAGGGCAGTGGCCGCTCGGCGATGGACGTTGCGGCCGAGGTCGACAGCTGGGGCGTCGCCGCGATCCTGCATACCGCGATCGAGCGCGATGGCACGCGTGAGGGCCCGGATGTACCGGCGACGATCGCGATGCAGAAGAGCGTGCGCGCGACCGTGATCGCATCGGGCGGCATCGGCGAGCTCGAGCACCTGCGCGCGCTCGCGCGAGCCGGCGCGCGCTCGACCGTCTGTGGCCGCGCGCTATACAGCGGAGCGTTTACGCTGCAAGAGGCGTTTGCGGCGTGCAATGAGTGAAAAGCGCGGCTGATTCCGCGATACTGCGCCCGGTGTCGAGCCGGCCCACGAGCATGACGGACTCTGCGTTGAGCCTCGAGCAGCTGGTCGCAGCGCTCGCGCGCAAAGGCGTCCCGCTGCCGTATGAGATCGGCACGTTCCTGGTGCTCGAGAGCTGCGAGCGCGTGCTGGGCAAGTCATTGCTAATCACGGCTGCGGACGTCTGGCTGGGCCCAGACGGTGAAGTGGCGATCGCCGCGTCGCAGCGCGCCGGCAGCGAGCAAGAGGCCGGACGCTCGCTGGTCGTGCTGCTCGGCGAGCTGCTCGTGCGTTCGGCGCCGGGCGTGCCGCCGCTGTTGCTCGAGCTGGTCGAGCGATCCGCAAGCGATCGGCAGCTCACGCTCGGTGGTCTGCGCGACGCGCTCGAAGCCTCGCTCGTGCCGCTCAACCGCGCGGCGATGCGGCGTGTGCTCGGACGCCTTTTGCGTGAGGCGCGCAAAGAAGGCGAGCGCTCGTCTGCCAAGCCCGATCTCGACGAGGAGCGCCTCGACGACGAGCTCGACGCGCTGCTCGGGGTGCCGAGCCACCCGAAGCCCAAGCCGAGCGATCCGCCGCCGAGCGAGCGACCTCAGGCTTCACCGGTTCCTGCGGCATGGCGCGCGCTCGAGGGCGACGACGAGCTGATCGAGTCTCCCGCGCCGCGGATGCCGTCGCGCAAAGCAGCTCGCAGCGCTCCACGCAGCGAGCCACCGCTTTCGCTCAACCTGCGCGAGAGCCCCGGCGCACGCGAGATCGACATCGAGCCCACGACACTGCGCGCGCCTGCGATGGCGAGAGCTGGAAGGCAAGACCTGCGCGAATCGCCAGGCCATCTCGCCGATGAGCTCGAGCCGATTCCGCCCGATGGACCTTCGGGCTCCGGGAAAGGTCTTGCGCGCGTAGGCATCATCTCGCTGCTGCTCGCGCTGGCGGTCGGCGGCGCGTATCTCGGTCTCGGGCGCGAAGGCACGCAGCGCTTGCTCGGGATACAACAGGGCGAGCACGCCGACGCGCCGCCCGCAGCGAGCGCGCCGACCTCGCCTGTGAAGACGCGCTACGGCGAGCTGCGCGTCAGCAGCTCACCGGCGCGCGCACAAGTTCTCCTGCTGATCGGCCGCAGCCCTGCGCTCGTCGCAGGCTTGCCGGTGGGCGTCGCGCACGAGCTGGTCGCGGTGAGCGAAGGCCGCAAGGTGGCGCGTGATGTCGTGCCGTCCGACGCCGCGTGGACCGAGACGAACGGCGCGCTGCAGTACGAGCTCGCGCTGCAGCTCGCAGAGGGCAAAGCCGGCTCCGAACGCCAGCTCGGTCCGACGCGCTTGCCGCAAGCGCCCGGTGCTCCGACGGGAGCGACCGGCGCGGTGCGGGTGATCACGTCGCCGCCGGGGGCGCAGGTCTATCAGCTGATCGGCTTCACGCCGGACGTGCGCGTCGAGAATCTCGAGGTCGCGCAGCCCGCGGAGCTCCTGGTCTATCTCGCCGGCTACGAGCCCGCGCGCATCACGCTCACCGAGCAGAGCTACAAGCTCGACGCCGGCCGCCTGGTCGCCGACCTCGACGTCCCACTCATCGCAGCGAAGTAGCCCGTGAGCGCAGCGAACCTCGTGAGAGGGAGGGTCCCCGACGGCTTTGCCGACGGGGAGGGAGAACGGCGACGTTCTCCCCATAATCACCCCCGCGCGCGCACGACGACATCTTCGACCTCTTCGCGGATCGCGTTGAGGCGCGCTTGAGTTTGCGCCTCGAAGCGCAAGACCAACGCCGGCTGCGTGTTCGAAGCTCGCACGAGGCCCCATCCGCCTTCGAAGCCGACGCGCGCGCCATCGACTGCGAGCACGTCGTGCGTGCTGCGGAAGTGCGCGAGCACGCGCTCGACGACGCCGAACTTCACTTCATCCGGGCAGTCGACGCGGATCTCGGGCGTCGAGAACGTCTGTGGCAGATCCTCGAGCAGCGAGGACAACGGCCGCTCGAGCGCGGACACGATCTCGAGCAAGCGCAGCGACGCGTAGATCGCGTCGTCGAAGCCGAAGTAGCGATCGGCGAAGAACAAATGCCCGCTCATCTCGCCTGCGAGCAGCGCAGCTTCTTCCTTCATCTTGCGCTTGATCAGCGAGTGACCGGTCTTCCACACGATCGGCCGGCCACCGCGCTTGGCGATGTCGTCGTAGAGCGTCTGCGAGCACTTCACCTCGCCCAAGATCGCAGCGCCCGGGTGGCGGCTCAAGATGTCGCGCGAGAGCACGACCATCAGCTTGTCGCCCCAGATCACCTCGCCACGCTCGTCGATCACGCCGAGCCGATCGGCATCGCCGTCGTACGCGATCCCGAGTTCGAGCTTCTCGCTGCGCACGCGCTCGGCGAGCTCTGCGACGTTGTGTAACTCCGAGGGATCGGGATGGTGATTGGGAAAGCTGCCGTCCATGTCGCAATACATCGCGGCGGGCGAGAGCCCGACGGTCTGCATCGCTGCGAGCGCGAGCGGCCCGCCTGCGCCATTGCCCGCGTCGATCGCGAACCGCATGTTCGTGCGCTTGAGCCGGACGTTGCCGCGCATGAAGCCGCAGTACGCTGGCGTGAGATCGATGCGCTCGGTGCTTCCGCCGGGGCGGAGATCGAAGTCGCTGCGCTCAATCAACGTGCGCAGCTCGCGGATCTCATCGCCGGCAAGCGTCTCCTTGCCGCACATCATCTTGAAGCCGTTGTCGCCCGGCGGGTTGTGGCTGCCAGTGATTTGGATGCCGCCTTCGAGCTCTTTGTGAAAGACCCCGAAGTACATCAGCGGGGTAGGGCCAACGCCGATGTCGACCAGCCGCATCCCAGTCGCGAGCAGTCCTTCGCGCAGCGCTGCGTGCAAGCGATCGGAGCTCAAGCGGCAATCGCGACCGATCGCGATGCGCTGCTTACCGCGCCGCGCCAAAAACGTGCCGAACGCGCGGCCGATGTGCTCGACCACCTCGTCGGTGAGATCTCGATCGGCGACGCCGCGAATGTCGTACTCGCGAAAGATCAGCGGGTTCATGCTTGCTCCAATTCAAATCGATGAGTCGAACCGAACAACATCAAAGGTGACGCGTCCGGCCGGTCTTCGTCAGCGCGTCGATGATCGTGCGCACTTCCTGTGCGCGTTCGCGCGGCATCACGAGCACGGCGTCTTCGGTGTCCACGACGACCAGATCGTGCACGCCCAAGAGCGCGACGAGCTTGCCGTCGGGCGCGCTCGTGTAGCAGCCGTGCGCATCCTCGAACAGCGCATCGCCGCGCGCTGCGTTGCCTTGCGCGTCTTTTTGCGCGAGCTGCCACGCGGCCGAGAAGCTGCCGACGTCGTCCCAGCCGAAATCGCCCGGCACGACCGCCAGCTCGCGTTCCTTTTCCATCACGCCGTAGTCGATCGAAACCGCCGGCAGCTGCGCGAAGCTGCTCGTGACGAACACCGCGCGCTCGCTCGGCGCTGCGAGCTGCCAGTCGTGAACGAACGTCGCGAGCTCCGGCAACGCGCGCGCGATCGCATCGAGCATCGCGTCGCTGCGAAAAAAGAACATGCCGCTGTTCCAGAGGTGCCGGCCCGATGCGAGGTAGCTCAGCGCGAGCTCGCGATTCGGTTTCTCGACGAACGCTGCGACGCGATGCACGCCATCGGACAGCGTGGCGCCAAGCTCGACGTAGCCGTAGCCGGTCTCGGGCCGCGTGGGCGTAACGCCGATCGTGACGAGGGCGCCACCTTGCGCGGCGTTCATCGCGCGCTCGAGCGTCATGCCGAACGCGGCTTCATCGCCGATGTGCGAGTCGGCCGGTAACACGGCGATCAGCGCCTGCTCGGCGCGCTCGTGCGCGACCGCGGTCGCCCATGCGATGCACGGCGCAGTGTTGCGGCCGACCGGCTCGAACAAGAGATTCTCGGCGGGAAGATCAGGCAGCTGCTCGCGCGTCGCGCTCTCGTGCCGCGCATTGGTGACCACGAGCACGCGATCACGCCCGACCAGCGCTCGCGCGCGCCGCACCGTCGCTTGCAAGAGCGACTCTTGCGTGCCGGAAAGCGCGAGGAACTGCTTTGGCCTTCGTGCGCGCGATGCAGGCCAAAAGCGCGTGCCCGATCCACCGGCCATCACGATCGCAAAACGCTGTGCCACCCTCACGCTCCGAGCCAAGCCACCGGCAAAATAGCGGCGCCGAGTGGTACCAGGTACGACGAAAAAAGCCAGTCCGGGATAGGGCTGCGGCGGGCCGCGAGGCGCGCGATTTACAGCGTGGCGAGCACGCTGAAGCTCGCGATCAGCGCGAAGTCGTTCGGCGGAGCGACTCGATCGTAGTGGAAGTCATCGAGCACGGTCTTGAGCGCATCGCCCTTCAGGCGCAGCTCGAGCGTGGAGAGAAACCCCAGGATCTCGCCCGCTGCGTCCGGGCTCGCGTTCCAGGTCAGCTCTGCGCCGCCGAGCATGGTCTTGAGCGGTGAGAGCTCTCGATCGCCGGTGAAGTATTGACCGCGCGGCGCGAGCACGTAGTCGTCGGAGTAGAACGCCGCGCCGGTCTGCGTATGAAAGCGGCCCCGAACGCGCAAGCGCAGCGTCGCGCCGAGGCTCTGCTCGTAGCCGAGCTCCGCGCTGATCGCGCGCAAGT
>JAYUYY010000535.1:0-5096 GCA_043752225.1 Sandaracinaceae bacterium
ACCGCGACGTGCGGGATCACCACTCAGGGCAGCCTTAGCGGACCGGAAGCGCTCTGGTTGGATTCGCTGGGCCGGCTCTGGGTCGCGGATGCCGGCAGCAACCGTGTGGTCAGCTTTGCGAACGCGAGCGGGCTTGCGAACGGCGCGAACGCGAGCTCGGTGCTCGGCCAAACCACCTTCACCAGCGAGTCGGCGGGGTTGAGCGCGACGGGCCTGACCTCGCCTCGCGGCGTAACGGTCACTTCCTCCGGCGTGGTCTACGTCGCGGACGTCAACAATCGCGTGCTCGCGTTCAGCCCCGAGGTGGTGCTCGGCAATGGCGCCGCAGCGACTTGGGTGATCGGTCAGCCGAACTTCACGTCCAGCACCTCGAGCACGACCGCAAGCGGCTTCGCGGGCGTCGGCGGCGTGTCGTATGACGAAGCGACCGGCGTCCTGTGGGTCGCGGAGCCGACCAACAACCGCGTGATGGCGTTCGCGCCGCCGCCAACGTTCAGGCGCGTATTCGCCACGAGCACCGCGTATCGCGGCTTTGAGGTCGGCGGCCACACTGGGGCCGATGCGCTCTGCCAGGGCCGCGCCAACGCCGTCTCGCTCGGCGGAACCTGGCGGGCGTGGCTCAGCACCGCCGCGAGCTCGCCGTCCACACGCTTCACGCAGTGGACGGGTCCTTACCAGCGCGCGATCGACGGCGTGCGGATCGCCAACAACTGGGCCGACCTCACCGACGGCTCGCTGCAAAATCCGATCAATCGCGACGAGCTCAACGGCACGTTCAGCAACTGGCCGGTGTGGACCGCGACAAACCCGGACGGCACCCACGCGCCCAGTTTCGACTGCGCGGGCTGGACCTCCACCGGCGAGGGCAACAACGGCCAGACCGCGAGCACCAACGCCTTGTGGTCGTGGCAGTCCGGCAGCAACACGATTTGCACGAACTTCGCGCGCCTCTACTGCTTCGAGCAGTGAGCTGACTGTGCATGGCGCCTGCGGTCGGTTCTTCGACTGCAGGCGCCGCGCGCGTACGCTGCGACCGAATGCCTACGCTCGGCCCAGCGGAACGACGCGTGCTGCTCGCAGCGCTCGACGTGCGCGTGACTGCGCCGATGTCGAGCACAGGCGAGCTCGACTGGGCGACGGTGATCGAGGTCGCACGCGCCGGCAAGGTGCTCGCGCTGCTCGCTCACCGTGCTGCAATCGATCACGTCGCGCTCGACGGAGCACTGCACGAGCAGGTACGCGAGGCGCTGCACGAGTCCGCGGTCTACAACACGCGGCTGCTCGCGGAGCTCGCGCAGTGCGTGCGCGTGCTCGACCACGCCGGCATCGAGCACGTCGCGCTCAAAGGCGCGGCGCTCATGTCGCGGCACTACCCGATGCTCGCGTTGCGCGAGGTCGTCGATCTCGATCTGCTAATCGATCCGGCGCACTTCGAAGCAGGCCTTGCCGCGTTGCGCGCGGCCGGATTTGGCGACGCCGATCACACGGCAGCGAAGACGTTCGACGGACACACTTACGCTGACGCGCTCAACGCCCCGCACTGGCACGCGTCGGCACCGCTCGTCGGCGCAGGCGGCGTGCAGATCGACCTGCACAGGCGCATGCCGACAACCGCCTACGAAGCGCGCGGTGGGTTTCGCGGCGTGCACGAGCGGTCGGAGCGCATCGACGTGCATGGCGTCTCGGTGCGGGTAGGGCACCCGATCGATCTCGCGCTCCACGCGTGCGAGCACTATGCGCTTCAGAACCACGGCGATCCCGCCAACGCGCCGCGCCTCATGTGCGACCTGCGCGTGCTGTTCCCCGAGCAACCTCGTTGGAGCGTTTTAGAGCAAGGCCCGCGAGGTCAGCGGATCGCGGTCGCAATCGCGAAACGTTTGTACGACGCCGCGTTCGCCGATGCCGCGCGCATCGATCCGTGGACGATCTTGTTGCAGCGCGTCGCGATCGGCGACCCTTCGATCGCGACGTGGCTCGCGGAGCTCAGCCAGCTCGGCGGTTACCTCGCGCGTTTCTCAGCCGACCTGATCGAGCGTCCGGCGTTCGCGCTGCGCAAGGTCGCACCGAGCCGCAGCTACATGGCGGAGCACTACGGACTCGATCCGCGCTCGCCGCGCATCTATCCTCTCTACGTGAAGCGCTTGGCCCAGGCACTGATCGGATCGCGGAGGCCCGGGCGATGAAGCGCCTTCGCTTCGGCGAGCTCGAGATCGAATGGGATGCCGATGCGCTCGCGGTCGATCCGATCGCCCCGGTGCTGCCGCTGCTGCTTAACGCACGCGAAGAGCAAGATACGGCGCTCCTGTCCACGCGGGCCGCGGATCTCTCGATTCACTGCACGCTGCTACGCGCGCCCGACACCAGCCCTGCGGACTCGGGCGCGACCGCGCTGCTCTACCACGGCCCAACGCAATGCTTTGTCACCGATCACGGCCTCGTGCTGTGGGACGGCGCATCGACGCTGCGCATCCTCGACGAAGGCCGGCGCATTCAAATCGACGTGCATCCATCGTCGATCGATCGCCCGTTCAAGTTCACGACCGCGACCGTGATGATGACGCTGCTGCTCGCGCTGCGTTACCACGGCTACTTTCATCTGCACGCTTCGGCCGCGCAGTTCCCTGATGGACAGACGTGGGTCGTGCCCGGCGAATCCGGAGTCGGCAAGAGCACGCTCGCGCTCGCGATGTTCAGCGCCGGCGCGCGCTGGCTGAGCGACGACGCGCTCTTGCTACGCGCTGCGGGCGGTGAGGTCGAGATCATCGGTTGGGCGCGTAAGATCCGCCTGACCGCGCAGACCGCGAATGCATATCCCGCGCTGCGATCGCTGTGCGTAGCCTGTCCGGCTGAGAGCTTGCGCGACTTCGAGGTCGATCCGCGCGCCGCCTTCGAAGGTCGCGGACTGCGCGCGACTACCAGTCAGCCGACTCTGATCTTTCCGCTGATCGCGGATGCTCAAGACAGCTCGGCGATCACGCTCAACCGCGCCGAAGCGTTCGGGCGTTTGTTGCACGCGTGCGCCTGGGTCGCGAACGATCGGATTCCCGGTCGAGCCGCGCAGCTCGATCTGCTCGCGCGCCTCGTGGATGGCGCGCGAGCATTCGAGGTCTCTGTCGGTCCGCGCATCCTGACCGAGCCGCTCGCCGCGGTCGCCGAGCTCAGGGCGCTTTTGAGCTGAGCTCTTTCGGGCTGAGCTCTTTGAGGCTCACTAGGATCAAGCGCTCGCGGCTGAGCGTCTCGAGCACGCTGTCGAGGTCGGCGCGCGCAGCGTCGGCCTCGACCGCATACTCGCGCGAGAGCTCGCTCACCAGCTCATCGCGGCTGAGCGAGCTGCGCGCGGTGAGCAGCTTCCAGACGTAGATCGCGGTGTCGTTGAGCGTGAAGTAGAACTTGGAGTCGAGATCCAAGAGCACGCCCGTGCCGTCGCCGAGCTCGGTGAGCAACGCGCGCTCGCTCGCGCGATACAGCGGTTCGGTCTGCATCAAAACTGCGCGACGTCTACGTCGTCGCTCTCGATCGGCGAGACGCTCGGGCTGCCGTCGATGGCCGTGTTGTCCGTGCACATCACCACGAGCACGCCATCGCCATCAGTGACTGCGATCTCGGTCTTCGTGCCGAACTCGCGACTCACCGCGAGCTTGTCGCCGCCGCTGAAGTAGACCGCTTGCTCGTCACCAACGACGCCGATCATGCGGTCGGCAGCGGTTGCGAAGGTGCGCTCGACCATGTCGGTCGATGCCGCGCCCACGGCGCGTGAAAAGACCGCGCGTGTGCCGTCCGGATGGACCGCGACGCCGCCGAGCACGCGGGCCTCAGTCGTCTTGCGGACCGGCATCGTCGACGGCGAGGCGTCGACGCTGACCGAGAACACGTCGAACGTCGTGTCGTTCAGCGTGCGCACGAAATAAACCTTTCCATCGAGCGCGACGTCATGGCCGCCATCGCCGCGAATCGAGGCGGTCAGCGGCTCAGCGCCACCCGCGGCCGCATCGACGCGGAAGAGCGTGTTGACACCCTCGGGATCGACGCGGCCCGACACGATCAGGCTCGCGCCATCCGGCGTCCAGCGTGGGCGCGTGATGTTCACGAGATCGGTCGCGAGCACGACGTTCGTGCCTGCTTCGAAGTCGAGCACATGCAGCGCAGCCAGGTACTCCTCGGTCAAACCGACGAACGCGAGGCGCTGGCCATCGGGCGACCACGCGGGATCGCTCTCCGAGACCGTGTCGTCGCCGCCGTACTCTGTGTTCCCGGTCCCGTCGGCCTTCACGAAGAAGAGCTGCGCAAACGACGCGTTGATTTCCGAGAACGCGATCCAGGGGTTGGTCGCGGAAGCCGGCACGACGATCGGATCGGGATCGGGCTCTCCGCTGTCCGCTCCCGCGTCGCCAGCGCCATCACCGTCGCCATCACCGTCGCCATCACCGCTGCCATCACCGTCGCCATCACCGTCGCCATCACCGTCGCCATCACCGTCGCCATCGCCAGTGCCGCTGCCGCCGCCGGTCGAGACGGGTGGCGCGGTTTCGTCTCCGCAACCAGCCGTTACAGAAGTCATCGCGACTGCGATCAAAAGCATCGAGAACAAGCGAGCGAAGCGGGTGGATAAGCGAATCATTTCGAGCGCCTTTTTCCGATAAAAATGTGAAGTTCTACTATCGTGGCTGTGGAGAAACGCGTCAATACAGAATCAAACACACGCGAACTATCACGCGAGCCGCACCTTGTGCCGCAACGTGGGCAATTCGATCCAACGGTACGAAGCCGCGGCGCACGTGAACGCAATCGCGGAGCCCAAAGCGAACGTGATCTCGAGCGGCATGTGCAGATCGCGATGCAGCACGATGAAGAGCGGGTAGTGCCAAAGGTAAAGGCCGTATGAAATGCGGCCGACCTGCACCAGAGGTTTGAAGCTAAGCGCACGCGCGCACAGGCCTGTCGGCGCAGCGATGATCGCAAGAATCATCACGCACGCGCTCGCCGCCACGAATGGGAATTGCCAAACGTGATTCGCGATCTGTGGCGACTTGGCGTTCAGCCATAGCCAAAGCCACGCAGCGGCGATCGGGAAGCACAGCGCCGACAACACGCGCTGG
>JAYUYY010000536.1:0-5089 GCA_043752225.1 Sandaracinaceae bacterium
GAGGCCGGTTGGCGCTACCAGGTGCTTCAGGATGGCAAGCAGCTCAGTGTCGGAGCCGTCGACGCGGCGGCGCTCAGCGACTGGTTCAAGCTGCTGCACAGCGCTGCGGCGGAGAGCTTCGTGCCCGCCGGGGCTGCACCGTTGCGCGAAGCAGGTCTCGGCACGGTCACGCACGTGGTGAGCTTTGAGCGCGGCAAGAACAAGCCTGCGTACGAGATCCGCTTCGGCCGCCACGAAGCCGGGCGCGTCGCCGCCGCACGTTTCGAGGGCGAGCCGTTCACGCTGTGGTTCCCGGAGCGCGCGCTCGAGCTGGTCTCCGTCTCGGCAGCACGCTTTCGCAAGGCGCGCCTGCTCGACGAGCCGGAAGCCGCGTTCTCGAAGCTGCAGGTCGTTGGCGCAAGCGACGTGAGCGAGACCGTCACGAAGGACGCTGCCGGCTATCACTTCCAGGCGCCCGCAGCAGTCGAGGTCGAACGCTCGGCCGTCGATGAGATCGTGCGTCTGGTTTCGTCACTGGAAGCGCTGCGCTTCGTATCGGATGCGCCGTCAGCGGATCACGGGCTCGCCAAGCCCACGCTCACGCTGCGCATCGAATACGGCGCCGCTCGCCAGCACAAGCTCGCGCTGGGCGCCGCAGCCGAAGGCGGCCGCTACGCGCAGCTCGACAGCGATCCCGCCGTGTTCGTGATGCCGCAGGAGATCGCCGCGCTGCTGGAGGAGCCGCTGGCCTCGCGCGCCGCGCTCGCCACGCCGCTCGAGACGCTGTCCAAGCTGCGCATCGAGCACGGCAGCCAAGTCGTGACCGTCGAGCGCAAGGCGGATGCCTGGATCGTCGTGGGCGCCGAGGGCGACACCAAGCGCGCAGAAGCGCTGGCGTCGGCGCTGGCCACGCTGCGCGCGGTGCGCGTGACCAGGTACGGCAAGCCAAGCCCGAGCGAAGGCCTGGAGCAGCCGTTGGCTCGCGTCTCGGTCACGACCACGGACGGCGGCACCGCACACACGCACGAGCTGGTTTTCGGGGGCGCGGCCAGTGACGGAGTGCGGCCGGACGTGTACGCCCGGCGCTCGAACCTCGACCTGGGTTTCATCGTGAGCCGCGACGCGCTGGATCAGCTGCTGGAGATCCAGCCGCCAGTCGAAGCCGCGCCCGCGCAGTAGCCGCAGTCAGCGGCGCCCGTTCACTTCTTTTCTTCGGGCACGACGCCGGGCTCGAGCGTCTCGTGGCCACCGTAGTCGAGCACGCCTTCGCTGGACTGGAAGCCCGCGCCGGACATGAACGTGAAGCGACCCTTGAGCTTGAGCTTGGCGCCCTGAAAGAAGTCGGCCGGCACGGGCAAGAGCCCCGTGTCCTCCGGAGGCGCCTTGGTCTTGCCGCGCTTCGCGGCGTCGATCGCTTCGTCGAGCGCCTTCTGATTCTCGGCGTAACCGGCGACGATCAGCATCTTGCCGGAATCGGTCTCGGCCTTGTCGTCCGCGAGCCAGATGTGCGGCGCCGGAGGCAGCGGGCACTTCTCTTTCTTCGGGCACTCGGGCGGCGTGTACACCTTGGCAATGTACGCGGTCACGCTGAGCTCGGTGTTGATCGTCCTGCGCAATGCACGACGCACCCCGTACACGCTGTAGCTTTGGTCCGGGTACTGGACCGCGTACGGCGCCGGAGGAATGGTTGGAACCGAGGGCAAGCTCGGTTTGACGTCCGCGAGCTTCTCGACCGGGATCTTCGCCTCGGCCGTCGTTTCGCATCCCGAAAGCGCTGCAAGCGCGAGAACACAGAGGATTCGTGCAAGCCCCGTCATAGCGTCCCTTCCACCCCGTCGTGAGGAGCCGGACGCTAACATGCTGTACGAACGGATCACAACGGCACACAGCTGGGGCGGCAGGCCGGTAGTCGAGCCCAGGCTCGCGCGGCCGCTACTCGGTCGGCATGCAGCCGGCGCCGGCCTTCGCGTCGCGCTCCATCGCTTTGCGCATGGCCTCCGGCACCAGTGGCACCGCCGAGCGCTGCAGCGCCCACGCCGCGTGCTCGCCGCCGAGCGCGACCAAGGCCTCGAGCGCGCTCAGCGCCAGGTCGACATCGGGCGGCCACGCATCCGGCTTGAGCCCGCGGGTGACGACCTCCTGCAGCGCGGCGCCGGCGTCCTGAATGCAGAGCGCCTTCGCAAACCCGATGCCTTCCGCGATCACCTCGGGATATTCGTCCGACTTGAGCACGTGGGGGCCAATCTTCGGCCACGCCGCGGTCGTACGCTGCCGACGCAACCCGCGGATCGCCGCCGCACGCACGACGGCAGTGCGATCGTCGACCGCGCTGGTCAAGAGCTCCGCTGACCCAGGTTCATCGCGCAGCTCGTCGAGCGCGGCGATTCGAACCAAAAACCACTTGTCCTTGTGGACACTTGAAGAGTAAATCTCGAGCTTGTCTGGGGCAGTCGCGAGCGCCCGCAGTGCGCCACTGCGCACGCGCGGATATGGATCCAGCAGCGCCTTGTGAGCAAGCGCTGGTGCTTGCTCCGCGCCTCGCGCGGTCAGCGCTTGCAGTGCGGCGGCACGCAACATCCAGGCTTCCGCACTGCCTGCCTGATGCGCGAGCCACGCGTCGGTCGCTGCGTCTGGCTTGAGCGCCGCCGCCGCCTCGACCAGGCGCCACTCATCGCTGAACTCGCTGACGTCCGCGATCGCCGCTGATACCAGGCTCGCTGCGAGCTCGCGGACTGGATCGGCACCCGACAGCGCCAACGCGGCCGCAGCGCGCGCGGCGATCGTCGGCGACGTCGCCAGCCAGGTCTGCACCGCCTCGTTGGCGGTCGTGCCCGAGCCGCGACAAGCGCTCCGGATCGCGTCGCGCAACGCTGGTCGCTCCGAGCCGCCGGGGGAGCCTAGCGCGCGCAGCAACACGGGTAGGGCGCCGCTCGCCGCCTTCTCGGCCAGCGATCGCGCCGCATCGTCACCGGTCGCGCTTGGCTCGGCAGCCACGCGGGCCAGCAGGTCGGCGCTGCGCGGCCATGAGCTGAGCGCCGCCTCCAGCGCGGTGGCGTTCACTTCGCCGCTTGCGTCGCGCAATCCAAGATCGAGCAGCGCGAGGGCTTGCGGCTCGCTCGCCCGGGTCGCGAGCGCGCGCACAACGCGCCGCTTGCTCTGCGTCGGCATCGCCGACCATCCCGCGATCACCGGCGCGACCACCTCCGAGCCGGCGCGCGCCAGCATCTCGACGGCATCCGCCGCGCCTGGGCCGTCCGCGACGGCTTCAGCGACCAGCTTCGCGAGCCCACCGGGGGCGTCGACATCGGTGAATGCTTGAGCTTCGGCCAGTGCGGCGAGCGCGGGCTGGGGAGCACTCGCCTCAAAAGCCAGCGACCAGCAAGTCCCGAGCAGCGGCGCCTTGGGCACGAGCCAGTAGCGGGTAGCGTCCTTGATCGTAGCCGGCAGCGTCACGTGGATGCGTTGGCCGCGTTCGCCGAGCAGCGTCAGCGCGCGCGGCGCAGCGGCGCCGCTCCGGGCACTGGCCGGCGCTAGCGTGATGGCCAGCGCTGCGATCGCACGCGTCGGCGCCTCCCAGCGCAGCGTCACGAATGATCCGCGGTCGGCGGCAGGAGCCGCCCAGTACGTCGCGGCGTCTCCGTCGGTGAGCGCGTGGGCCGCGTGCCCGGCCTGCGCGCCCGACGCGCTCGTCGCGCGCAGGGCGCTCACAAGTGGAGTTGCGCCAAGGCCTGCCGGCGGTTGCTCCGTCGCCACTATCGTCTCGAGCGGCGCGCTGGACTCGCGCTTGATCCATGGCCGCAGTGTCGCAGTCTGAACATCGAGGATCTGCGCGTGGAGCAGCGTCTTGCTCTCGCCGCACAGCCGGACACGTTCGTCATACGTTCCGACCACGAGCTCGAGCGTGCCATCGCCGTCGCGGTCGGCTACCTCCAGGTTCCCGGCCAGCCGTTCACCCGGATCTCCATGCAGGTCGACACGGTCGACCCATGCGATCGCAGGCGCACCGCGCGTGTCGCGCACCACCAGCGCCGCGCTCTCGCCCCGTTCGTGATGCACGCGAACGATCCCCACCTGCACGTCGCCGCCGAGCTTGACCGTCTGAGCATCCAGGCTCCGCGCAGCGCCCAGCGGTAAGGCTGCACGCGCCGAGCCGACCCGCAGCACCAGCGTTTCGCTCGCTTCCTCGAGCGAGACGCGTACCTCGGAGCTAGATTTGCCCAGGCGAATGCTGGCGTCGCGCCTCGGCGCCACGGCCGCAGGCGCTGCAGCTGCGGCTGGTTTCGCTGGTTCCGCTGCCACGCGATTCGCAACGAGTGCGAGCCATAACGAGCAGCTGAGGCAACACAGAAGGAGAGGCGAACGCATGTCGATGCGCGAGCCTTTGGGACTCTGTCTCGACCGAGTCAAGAGTCCCAAACCTGGGTTGACCTGATGTATGGAAAGGTGTACTTGGCGATCATCGGCAGCGGCCCCACGTACACAAAGGGTCGCTTGCAGCAAGCGCGCTGAAAAACCGCGGAGCGCAGAGCAACGGCTCCTGCAGGCCGCGCGTAGATCCAGGACGCGTCCGCGTTCGTTGCCGAGCGATTCTTCGTTTCGAGAGAAGTTTTTTCCACGGATGCAAATTGTTCAGGCCTCGACCTGCTTCGGAGTTCGTGATGCCACCAGCTAAACCGACCAAATCAGCGCTGGTTTCTCGATCTCGTGCACGTGCTGCAAAGCCGCGAAATCGCGGCATGAAACGTGCAAGCAATAAAGTCAAGGCGAACGTGGCAGGACGCAAATCGCGTGCGGGCCAGGTCGCTAGAAGTGAGCCGAACATGAGCCAGGTGAAACAACGCAAGGCAACGGTGACGGCCGCAGCAACAAAGCTCGAAGTCGAGAAGCCCGACGAAGAGAAGGCCGAGCAAGATTGGCCTGAGGCCGACCCCGAAGAGGCGACTCCGCCTGCTGACATGGAGGTCGCGTTGACGGACTCCGTGGCTCAGAATGACACGGAGGTTGAAGCCGACACCGAGCAGGTCCTCAAGGTGCTGCGCACCGAGGTCGGCGGCGACAGCACGCTCTCGAAGTATTTCCGCGAAATGGCGCAGCACCGAGTGCTGACCCC
>JAYUYY010000537.1:0-5085 GCA_043752225.1 Sandaracinaceae bacterium
CGAGCTCGCCGAGGCGCGTGCGCGCAACGAGGCGGAGCGCGTCGCGCGGCCACGTCGGCTCGAGCCGCGCGAGGTGCTCGTCGAAAAAGTAGTCGCAGTGCTCAAAGAGCTCCTCAAACCACGGCTCGTCGTGCAGCGCGTCCACGTCGAGCGGCCGGCCGGGCGCGCCGCGCACGGCGAGCGCCGTGTCGCGCGCCCGCATGCGCGGCATCGAGATCTCGCGCTGCAGCATTGCGGCGAGCAGCGGCCGGTCAAACGGCAGCACGTGCGCGCCAAGCACCTCGAGCACGCGGTACGTCGGGCGCTGCCACGCCTTTTCGCCCTGCTCGAGCGCGCACACGAGCACGTAGTAGTGGTAGACGTCGAGCGACGAGACGGCGCGCCGCTCGCCCTTCTTTGGCTGCGCAATCTTGATCGTCACGCCCTCGCCGTTGCCGCCGCCGCGCAGCGCCACGATCGCAAACGTGCCGTCGTACTGGCGCGCGCCAGCCGGGTACACGAACTTTGCGACGGCGCCGCGCACCACGTGCGTCGCCTCGCGCAGCGCGCCGTTGCCGCACGCGGGCCCGGCAAACGGCGTGACGCAGCACGCGAGCGCCGTGTCGTAGGAGCCCGTGCAGAGCGGCGCGAGCGAGGCGTCGGCGCGCGCCCGCGCATAGGGCGTCAGCGCGGCCGCTCCGTTCACAGCTGCGCTCGTCGCGACAGGGGCGCGCCATGTTCCCCCAGCGGCGTCTCCCAAACGCTGCAGTTTTTGCGCAGGGGCGGAGCGCCACATTTCTCCAAAGCCACACGCGGTCGCGCCTGCTCGCTCACTCTCCCTCTGAGAAAGCGTGTTTCATTGTGACGCGACCGTGCGCGCACCTCCGCTGCGCAGCGCGGCGGCTTCGGCGCGCATCTCCATAACACTCTCCTCGATCTTGGCGGCGCGCTCTTCAAGCGCCGTGGCGCGCTCGAGCGCTCGCAGGAAGCGGTCGGCCGACTTGCACGCCGCCATGTGGTTGACAAGTTCGACGGCAAACTGCCGCTCGATTTCTTCGGTGCGCACGATCCGCTCCGTGCGCGGCCCCGCGCGCGCCGCGCGCGCCTCGGCAGCGAGCTCGACGAAGCGCGGCGTGTCTGGATCAAACAGCTCGGCGTGGCAAAAATGAAACTGCGCGAGCAGCGCTTCGCCGCTCTCGAGCGCGTGACGCGCTCGTTCCACGTCGCCGCGCCGCGCCGCATAGCGCGCGAGCAGGCGCTCGCACTCGACGAGGCACACGTCGCCCTGATGTGCGTAGTTCTCGCAGCCGGGGAGGAGCGCGAGCGTGCGCGCGTGCAAGGAGAGGCTTGTCGCGAATGGAAACACGGGGGCGCGCGGCGGCATCGCGTGCGGCGCGTGTCTCTGACAATTTCTCTGCAAATTGTATTTTTCACGCGGCCGCCGCCCACTGTTGCTGCCACCGCCGCTACTCCATGCCGTCCAATCGTTCCTCTGCCATGAACGGCTCGAACTGGCTCGCGTCCGTCGCCTGTGCCACTGAAATGGCGTCGTTGTCGTTGTCGTTGTCGTTGTCGTTGTCGTTGTCGTTGTCGTTGTCGTTGTCGTTGTCGTTGTCGTTGTCGTTGGCGTTGTCGTTGTCGTTGTCGTTGTCGTTGTCGTTGTCGTTGTCGGTGTCGTCGGCCCCAAAAATCTCCGCAAACCGGGCATGGGCCGCCGCGACGTTGCCGTTCAGACAAAGGTCCTCGTAGAGCGCCATCTCGATGAAGCGCGCCTCGACATCGTGCTCTGCGCGGTTGTGCGAGACGGCGTGCGCGAGCGCGGAGAGCATGTTCCCGCCGCCCGCTGCAAACGCGTCTGCGCACGCGGCGTTGATGAAGATCCGGCCGCCGGCGTTGCCAACAACGAACGCGGGCCCGGCGGCCGCGAGCTCGAGCTCCACGCTCTCCCCGCAGAGCGCGCGCAACGCGGCTTCGACGGCATCGACAAAATCGATGAGCGCATAAAGCCTTGTGCGGGACCCGAAAATGGGCGCCACCTCGAGCAGGGCATCGACGCGCGCGGCGTCCACGTAGACTGGGCGCATCGAGGAGGCCACGCGCGACTCTGGCGAGCTGTGCCTGTGCACCGACGCGTCGCTCTGGGCGAGATGCGGCACAGCGCCGCACAGGCGGCCATGATGGATGTCTCCCGTTGCGCGCACATTGATTGGGGCCGCGTTCACGGCGCCGCTTGCCGCATCGGCGCTCGCGCGTGCGCTTGCGCGCAAAAACTCGGCAACGGCAGCGCGCGCGGCCGGCGTCACAAACGTGGAGCGCTGCTCTAGCACGCGCGCGGACCGCTGCCCCGGTGCGCCGGCCGGGGCAGCGGCAGCGGCAGCGGTAGGAGCAGCGGCAGCGGCAGGAGCAGCGGCAGCGGCAGGAGCAGGAGCAGCGGCAGGAGCAGGGACCGCCGCTGCAGCGAGCGCGTCATTGATCTCGATCTCGCCACCAACGCCCTCGTTGTAGATCACGCGGGCGCGCTTGCGCACGGCCGGCGCAGGGGCCGGCGCTGACACGACCCTGTCCCAGATCTTTCCAAGCGCAAAGTCCTGCAGCGCCTGCTCGTGCGAGAGGATGGCGTTGAAGATTGCGCGGCACGCTGGCGGCGCGCGCGTCGAAAAAATGACGACACGCCTAGCCTCGGCGCCTGCGCCCTCGGCGCCCTCGGCGCGCTCTCCGCCCTCGGCGCGCTCGCCGAGCGCCAGCCACTCGAGCGGCGCCGCGCCGGTGCCTTCGAGGAGACGCGCGTCGAGGTCGAGCGCAAAGACTGGCGGCAGGGCGCCGCACTGGCGCTCGATCTCGGCCCAGCGGTGGGCGTCGGCCGCGTCGTGCGGGCGCCACGGCTGCGCGGCCGCGCACATGGCGTGGAGAAGGCTCAGCCGCGCTCGCTTGACCGCGTCGACCTCGCGGTCGCCGCGATCGTGCGTCAGCAAGTGCAGCGACTCGCGGCACCGCGAGAGCGCGGGCGTCATCATTGGCACGCCAGCGGCGTCGGGGCCGCACAGCTCGGCAAAGCGCTTGAACGCGTTGAAAATGCGCGCAGCATTCGCGTAGTTCTTCTCGTTGCCAAAAAAGAAGCTGCCAGAGAAGATCGTGTTTGACAAAAAGTCGACTGCCCGGCGCCGCTGCTCGCCGCGCAGCAGCAGAAACGACGCGGCGCGCGACGTTAGCGTCGCCGTGCCGCCAAACGTCCCGTAAATCTCGAGCGCGATCACGCGGCAGAGCGGCGGCAGCTCGTCGAGATTGAATCGACGCGCGCCCGTCGCGAGGCGCGCCTCGTACCACGCGGAATACTCGGTCGCCGCCGCGGAGAGCACGGTGGTCGCGTAGAGCTCGGCAACGTGCTGCCACTGCGCCGTGCGGTCCGAGTTGAGCAGGACGACGGAGCTGGGCACGATGATGTCGACGGGGTCTTTGACGACGTCCGGCGCGGCCGCGAGGAAGAGGCCGGGGCTCAGGTAGATGGCGGGGGCGCGCCGCTCGCCGATGCGCACGGCGACGCGACCCGGCACGATGCGCTTGTCGCGCGCCTCCACCGAGACGGCGATCTCGACGCGCGTGGCGAGCGGCGGCACGAGGACGCAGTGCGCGGCCGTGGCCGTCGCAAAGTGGGCGCGCTGGCGCTGCGCGATTTCCGCGCTGACGCCCTCGAAAATGGCAACGACGACGGTGCCTCCAACGTCGCGCTGCGCGCGGAAGAGCTCCCGGACCTCCTCGGGCGCCGTCCGGAGGGTCTTTGCAATGGTGACGTTCAGCAGCCTGTTGTCCTTGGCGTTGCGCGCGAGCGTGTAGATGCGCCCGCGATAGTCGCTGTCGCTGCGCGGCGAGAGGCAGCAGAAGCGCACGCGCGTGGCGCCGTGGCGCACGAGCGCGCCCATGGCGTCCTTCATGCCGCGCCCAAAGCCGCCGGCAAGGTGCAGCCGCCGGATGTCCGCGTCGCTCTTGTCGCTGTGGTCGTACCACGCGTGCGCCGGCAGCGCGCTGCCGCGGTTGTAGAAGAACGCCTGGAAGATGTTCTGCGCGGGATCGTACAGATAGGCGATCTCGCCAGCGTAGGCGCCGTTGAGCAGCAGCTTGACGCCGGTGGCGCACGAGACCGCGCTCCACGCGATGAGGATGTTTGCGCCGGCGCCCGCTCCGGCGCCCGCTTGGCGCGGGCCATGCGTGTGCGCCAGCGTGGCCGCGTCGGTGATGTTCTGCACGAGCTCGCGCACTGCGGCGCGGACGTCCCACAGCGCGGCTTTGGCCTTGCTGCCATGGAACATGAACTGCGTCTTGATCTTGTCAGCATCCTTGGGGCCGTAGACGACGCAGGCGGCGGGCGCCACGTCGAGCAGCGGCACGCCCGGCGGCGGCACAAACGAAACGCGCGGCTGCGGAGGCAGCGTCGGTGCTGGCGCCTGGACCGGCGCTTGGGCCTGGAACGGCGCTTGGGCCTGGACCGGCGCTTGCGCTTGCAGAGGCGCTTGCGCTTGCAGAGGCGCGGCGGGCGCTTGCGCTGGCGCCCATGGAGCGAGCACTGACACGGGCGCAAAGATTGGCGCCACAACGGCCGCGCCATTGTGGAGCTGCCGCTGTAGCGCCGACTCGTAGAGGGCCGAGATCTGAGAGCGTGAAACTGTCAGCGCGCGCTCCATGGGCGCCAGTAGACTTGGCGGCGCGCGCAGCGGCATGCTCGTTGTTGCTTGGGAGGCGCTGCGAGGAACTTCTGGGGCGCTCATGCTGTTGGTGTGGTTTTCTATCCGGTTTTTTTAAGTGAAATGCAAAAATGATGGCCGCGGCCCGCGGGTGCTTCTAAAAAATGGCACGCAAAAGTTTTACGACCAATTTTCCAAGACACAAATGACTTTGATTATTCTTGCGTCTCTTTCCACGCCCGTGTACGACTGCCGTCCAGAGTTGGCGCGCTCCGCCGCGCCCGTTCCCGGCTCGACGCCGTGCTGGCACTGCGACCGCGCGCTCGTCCGCGACGAGCGCGCGCGCGCGTGGTGCGCTGCGCCGAGCGACGCGCTTCGCGTCGTCTTTGGCGGCGCAGCCGAGTGCGCGTGCGGCGCCGTGACGTGCGGC
>JAYUYY010000538.1:0-27636 GCA_043752225.1 Sandaracinaceae bacterium
CGTGCGGATCACCAACACGACGTCCTCGAGCGCGGCTTCCTTGCCCCAAATCGCCAGCGTCTCCTCCGCAGACTTCGAGTAGCCGAAGTCGCGCATGCGCGTGAAGCGCTGCTGCGCGGCGTCGAGCGCGCGCGCGGCGAGCAGCTCGTGGGTGCGCAGCGAATCGAGCAGGTCGTCTTGCTCGCGGCCGATCAGGTTCTGTCCGCCTCCGCCGCGCGTCATCGACAGGTACGCCGCGCCGACGTGCCGCGCGTTCGCGAGATACGCGAGCAAGCGCGTGTTCTCGTCATCGGGATGCGCTGCGATGTAGAGCACGCGGCCGGTGCTCGAGAGCCGGTCGAGGGAGTGCGCGAAAGTGCCAGCATTCATCGGGATCTCGTCAGCGTGCGCCGTCCATGCGAGCACGAGTATGAGAAGACAACAGATCGCAGCGCGCGTCATGTCGACCTTTCATGTGAAGTTCGCGATAGAACGCGCCGAAAGAGCGCTTCGTAGCGTTCGATCGCCGGGTCTCGCCGGAAATGCGTGACCGCGCGCGCTCGTGCGCCGCGAGCGAGCTCCGCGCGGGCATCGGGATCGGAGACGACTCGCACGACGGCTGCTGCGAGCGCATCGACGTTGAAGGGCGCGACCAGCACGCCAACATCGTCGGTGACGACTTCAGGTAAACCGCCCACGCGATAGCCGAGCACCGGGACGCCGCAGCTGAGCGCTTCGAGCGCCGCCAGCCCAAAGCTCTCGCTCTCGCTCGGCAGCACGAAGGCGTCGGCGTGTCGCAGCAGCTCGGCGGGCGCCGCGCGCTTGCCCAAGAAACACACGTGCGCACCCAATCCGAGCGCGTTCGCCTTCTGCTCCGCGTGATCGCGATCGGGGCCGTCGCCGACGAGCACGAGCCGCGCCGGCGCGCTCTTGCGCACGCGCAAGAGCACATCGATCAAGTCGCCGGTTCGTTTGACCGGGCGGAAGTTCGACACGTGAAAGAGCACGGGGTTCGATGGCGCGGCCGGCTCTTTGAAGAGCGCGTGCAACACATCGCGATCGGCAGGCTGGGCAGGCGCGAACAGCTCGGTGTCGACGAAATTCGGAATCACGTCGATCTCGCGCTTCGAAGGCTCGTCGAGCCATCCGGTCGCCTTTTGCGCGAGGTAGCCGGACGGCACCGTGACCGCGCTGGACGCGCGCACCGCAAAGCGTGTGATCGCGCTGTAGCTCGGATCGGCGCCGAGCACCGTGACGTCCGTGCCGTGCAGCGTGGTCACGACGCGTGGCGCGTGCTCGCCGAGCGCTTGGCAAGCTAGGTACGCGCTTGCGGCGTGCGGCACCGCATAGTGCACATGAAAGAGGTCGACGCGTTGTTCGTTGGCCAGCTCGATCAAGCTCGATGCCAGCGCGAGCGTGTACGGCGCGTGCTCGAAAATCGGGTAGCGCGTGGTTTTTACTTCGCGAAAGAACAGCCCCTCGAGCTCGGGCAACGCGCGGCTCGGCGGCGCGCTCGCGACGACGTGCACGGTGTGACCGCGGCGTGCGAGACCTACGGCCACTTCGCTCGCGATGATCCCGCTGCCGCCAAAGCTCGGGTAACACGCGACCGCGATCGACATCGGGGCGCTCATGGAAACAAGTCCTTTGCTGCGGGACCGAAAGGCTCGATCGCCTCGAGCACGCGCTCGATGAACGCCCGCTCGCCATATCGAGCGGCGAAATACGCAAAGCCGTAGACACGCTCTTGCGGCGCGCCGTTCGGATGCAGCGCATGGCGCAGCCGCTGCACGTCGCGCACGAGCTCTTCGTTCTGATGCATCACCGCGCGCCGATACTTCTCCGCCAGCTTGGCTGCGCTCGTATGCACGATGCTCTGGGTCTTCTCTTCTGCGCTTTGCAGCACGCTGCGCAGCGCGCCGGTCGGAGCGAGCGCGGCATCCATGGCCGCGTCGAAACGCGCTTTCAGATCTCGCTCGAGCGCTTCGCTCGAGAGCCGATCGGTGCGCCGTGCCGCGAGCTCACCCAAGATCTCGTCCTCGCTTTTCGCAGCATCGTCGGCATGCAGGCCGAGCCGCTCGAGCAGGCGCACGGTTTTCTCCTCGAGCACGCGAAAGCGCGCGCGCGGCACGATCAACGGCATCGCCAGCCCGAACGCTGCGTAGAGCGGTTGCAGCTGCGCGAAATACTCGACCTCGCTCGGACCACCCACGTATGCAGCCGTCGGCAGCAGCGTGTCTTGAACGATCGGCCGCAGCAGCGCGCTCGTGCTGAAGCGCAGCGGATCGCGATCGAGAACCGCCAGCAGCTCCGCCGAAGTGTGCTCGGCCTGTGTGCCGACCTCGGCGTAACCCCGCTCGCATGGCACGAGTCGCGTACGCTGCGCGTCTGCGCGCTCGGGATGAAAAAAGCACAGTGGTGCTCCGGGACGCACGTGCACTTGCGCCGTGAAGCCCGCTTTGCGCAACGCCTCGACGCGCGCGCACAGCCCCTCGGCCAGCTCGGCTGCATCGCCGAGCGCGCGCCGATGTACGAGCGATGCGTGGCGCGCGAGCACCGGATCACGCGGATCGATCACGATCAGGCCTTCGGGCGCGAACAACGCTGCGAGCGTGTGCGCGAACGCTTTGGC
Organism: Sandaracinaceae bacterium; assembly: GCA_043752225.1. Classification (GTDB taxonomy): domain Bacteria; phylum Myxococcota_A; class Polyangia; order Polyangiales; family JAFGIB01; genus JAYUYY01. The sequence goes on from JAYUYY010000538.1 coordinate 2,612, forward strand.
CCAAGCCTCACCCGGTCGATAGGCACGCGCGATGCGCTCAAGATGCGCTGCGGCATGCGGCAAGCGCGCAAGCTCTTCGCGCAGCGTCTCGACACAGGTGCTGACCTCGTCGGGCAACACGGCATGCGCGATCGAGATCCGCGCTTCGATATCGCTCGGCACGCGCAGCTCGATCGGCGCGTGCCCGTCGCGCGGCACGCTGCAGGTTGCGACCTCGGGCACGTCGTGGTCTTCGGTCTGAAGCCAGAAGATCGGAACGACGTTGCGGCCCGTCTCGCGCGCGAGCGCACGGCTCACGGCGATCGCAGTGGCTGCTTTGTAGAGCGTGTAGAGCGGCCCCAAGAAGAGCCCGACCTGCTGACCGGTTACGACCGCTGCGGCGCCGCTTTCGAGCGCGGTGAGGTTAGTCTCGCGCGCGGAGCTCGCTGCAAGTAGGGCGTTTTGAGCGCGCAGCGCGCTCGCGATCTCTGTCGCAAGCGGCCGCACCGCCCGTTCCACCGATGCGGCGCGCGCATGCGCATCCGCAGGGTGGTGCTCGTAGAACGAGCTGGCGCGGCCCGCGATGTAAGCCTGGAAGAGGCTCGCGGCTGCAGCAGCTATGGCTTCTTCTTCCAATCTGCGACGGCCTTCGTCACCTCGGCCTTGAAGAAGTTTTCGAACACGGCATCGCCTTGGCCGAGCGCGGTAGCCTTCTCGGCAGCGGTGATCGCATCGGTCTTTTGACCCTTCTTAGCGAGCACCTGCGCGCGCACCCAGTTGTTCCACCACGTAGGCTTCACCGCGATCGAGGCGTCGATCAACGACAGCGCTCGGCCAAGCTCGCCGCCGCTCTCGAGCAAATAGCGCGCAGCAACGAATTGCGGCCGCCACGCTTCGTCGACCGCCTTGTCGATGTTGGCCAACGCCTGCGTCTTGGTATCGACCGCGAGCGGGATCGCGATGCGAATCTTCTCCCACTCGAGCTCGAGTCGCGCGCTCTCATCGGTCGTCGCCGAGAACAAGAACGTCAGCCGCTCGCGCATCTTGATCGGCGCAGGCTTCACCGTGATGCGCGCGACATCGAGCTTCGTGTCGAAGCCATCGTTGCCCCACGCCGCAAGTGAAGAGCTCAGCACGACGGTCCAGCTGGACTTACCCGGGATCGTATAGAGCGCGTAGCTGCCCGCCGGCACCCGCTTATCGCCGAACGTGAAGTCTTTGCTCGCCGTGAGCTTCGTCGCCGCGTTCGCGCCGGTGCGCCACGGGCGATCGTACGGAACGAGCGCTCCAAAAATCGGGCGCTTCTTCACGCCTGGGCTCGAATAGTCGACCGAGAAGTCGGTCAGGCCGACGCGCTGGTCGACGCGTGCTTTGGGACTCGCTGCGGGGAGCTCGGGAGCTTGCGCCTGGGCGTAAGCGGTCGACAGCGTGGAGAAGGTGCAGGCGCCCGCGAGGGCAAGCGCGGCGAAAGAAGAGATCAAGCGCATCGTCGGTGTCTCCTGGTGATTCGAGAGCTGTTCGCTTCGCAAGCGGGATCGCTTCGCGAGCGGTCTATGGAGTCGGAGAAGCGTCGCGCAACTCGGTCGAGCGACCTTGTTTTTGCGCCGCGTCTGCAATCCGGACCGCAACCTCGCTTTCGCGGCTTCGATTCCGCAACTTTATCGGTCGCGTCGCTTTGTCCGGCGGTGACGAGACTACGGTGTGGGCTTAGCTGCTCGCGCAGCCTTCTCGTCGAGCCCCGACATCCCAAAGCGGCGCGCGAGCTCGGCTTGCACGGCGGTCAGGGCCACGCCGCGGCTCAGCAGCCCCACCAGCACGTGATAGAGCACGTCCGCCGCTTCCGAAACCACGCGCTCATCGGTCTCGCCGGCGATCGCGTCCGAGAGCTCACCCGCTTCCTCGCGGATCTTCGCGCCGATCAACGGCGCTCCGGCATCGAGCAGCTTCTTGGTGTAGCTCTTCGTTCCTTCGCTGCTGCGGCTGCGCTCTTCGAGCGCTTGCCACAAGCCTGGCAGCAGCGCCGAGCCGTGCTTGGTCGCGTCGTCCGCGAGCGCGCCGTCTCGGCCGAGCCTTCGGAAGAAGCACGTCGCGCGCCCCGTGTGGCAGGTCGGCCCGGCGGGATCGACGAGGTACAGCACGGCATCACCATCGCAATCCGCCCAGACCTCGTGGACGCACAGCACGTTGCCGCTGCTCTCGCCCTTCTTCCAGAGCGCACCGCGGCTGCGGCTGTAGAAGTGCGCATCGCCAGTCGCGAGCGTGGCCTGCAGCGCTTCGCGATTGGCGTGCGCGAGCATGCGCAGCTCACCGGTCAGGCGGTCTTGGGCCACGACCGTGAGCAGACCGCGTTCGTCGTACTTGAGCTCCGCGAGCGTCATGCCCGCGGCTTTACACCAAGCCTCAGGCGCGAGCTATCGATCCCTAACGAGCGCTCTCAAGCGCCGACGGGCTGCTTCGCGGTCGGCTCGGATCCGAGCGCGATCGCGATTTCCTTCTCGACCTTCTCGACCGGCACGTTCCGCGCGAGCGAAAGCTCCGTCACCACCAACGATCGCGCTTGCTCGAGCAAGCGGCGTTCGCTGAACGACAGCTCTTTCTCGGTCTTCACGCGATGCAGATCCCGCAGCACTTTCGCGACCTCGAACGCCGAGCCGCTGCTGAGCATCTCGGTGTATTCGCGATAGCGCTTGTTCCAAGGCTGAGCGGTCACAGCGACGGTCGGATCCTTGAGGATCTCGATCACCTGTTTGGCTTCCTTCTTGGAGATGACGTCCCGCAGGCCCGCGCGCAGAGCGCCGTCGGTTGGGATCATCAGCTTCATCTCGGTGTCGAGGATCTTGAGGATGTAGAATTCCTTCTTAGTCCCCGCGATCTCACGGCTTTCAATGCCCATGATCTTCGCAACACCGTGTGCCGGGTATACGGCGTTGTCTCCCACTTGAAACTTCGGATTCACGAGGAATGTCTCCTGTGCGATCCCGCACCCTCGACTTCGACCCACTCGCTTGCAGTCGGGCTGTGTACCAACCCGACGCGGAGCGGTGTCACGTCGTGTAAGTCATGTACGATAGCACTGGAACGCTACCGGAGCAACCGCGCCACAGCGTCCCAAAGTAAGGTCATAGCGCGTCAAATTTCTTCAACCGTTGAGACTTCCAACCGCACCGAAGAGTATTCACTTGTGCAGCCCTGCTGTGCGTCCGCCAAACGGGTGCCCAACGGCGCACGCGGTCACCCAGGAAGGATCGAATGAAGATGCGACGATTGGGCCTACGAGCGGGCAGCAAGCGGCTCTCCACTCTGAAGTTGTGGATTTCGAGCGCGGTGCTGGTTTGCGGATCGAGCTTGGGCGCGTGCAGCAGCCACAAGCAGGAGCTGATTGACGGCGGTGCAGGCGCGAGCGCCACGGCAGGCTCCGGCGCATCCAGCGGCTCCAGTGGATCGAGCGGCTCCAGTGGCTCCGACGGATCGAGCGGCAGCGGTGGCTCAGGCTCGGGCGGCACGACCGGCATCGACGCGGACGGCGGCGAGACCGACGGCGCCATCACGTACGCGGACGGCGGACTGATCCCGAACGAGCTCTTGTTGTGCGGCAGCGTCGCGTGCAGCTGCGCCGACGGCATGGACAACGATGAGGACGGCCAAGTCGACGGCTTCGACACCGAGTGCACGGGTGCGAACGACGATGATGAAGGCAGCTTCGCGACCGGCATCCCCGGCGATAACCGTGATCCGAATTGGCAGGACTGCTTCTACGATGGCAACTCGGGCGCGGGCGACGACGACTGCCGCTATCACACCGATTGTTTGACCGGTGACCTGCCTGCCGATGATGCCGACTGCGTACTGACCGACGACTGCGTCGAGTTTTGCCAGCAGCGCACGCCGAACGGCTGCGATTGCTTTGGCTGCTGCGAGCTTCCGGATGGAAACGGTGACTTCGTCACGGTGGTCATCGCCGCCGGCTGCAGCGAAGAGAACCTCGACGAATGCACGGCCTGCGTGCCGTCGACCGCGTGCGGCAACGAGTGTGGCCGCTGCGAGCTGTGCGTCGGCAAGACCGTCGAAGATCTTCCTGACGACTGCACGCCGACTGACCCTCCTCCGACTGGTGGCAGCGGCGGCACAGGCGGCAGCGGCGGCACAGGCGGCAGCGGCGGCACGGGCGGCAGCGGTGGCACGCCGTCCGATCCTCCGCCCTATCAATGCGAAGGCGGCGCAACGGCGTGCGCATCGCAAGGCGATTGCACAGATGGTTTTTACTGTTCGTTCGGGTGTTGCTTACTCAGCGGACCGCAGTGAACGGAGCTCAATATGAATGCTTTCTTACGACCTATCGCGACTTTGCAGTGCGGACTCTCGCTACTCGCGTGCTCGGCTCTCAGCGCGTGCTCGGACGAGCCTCCTCTTTCGAAAACACCATACCCGTACGAGGCCGGTGAGACGCGCATCATCGGTGGCGGCGAGTTCGACAATGCGTCGGGCGGCGGCGCGGGCGACTCCGCGAGCAGCGATGGCGCGGGCATCAGCTCGATCACGACCGTCGCGAGCGGCGGAGTGTGTCCCGAGAACCTCGACGAAGTGTGCACGCAGCCGCTGACTGACTGTGGCGAGGACGCGACCTCCGACGTGATCGTCGACGCAGACGGCAACGTCCTCTCGATCCTTTGCTATCCGAACAGCGATTACGAAATCGTCGTGGTCGGTGGCGATTCGCCGGCGGTCGATCCGGTGCTCGGCAACAAGACGGTGATCGTGCTCGACGGCGACGTCGATGGTGCGGACGTCGAGGGCGACCTCACCATCGCGGGCAATAACGTCATCGTGTACGGACAAGGTCCGGACACCTCGGTGATCTCCGGCAACCTCGCGATCGACAAGAACAACGCGATCGTGCGCGGCGTGCGCATCCAAGGCGACGTCACGATCACGAAGAACGGCGCAGCGCTCGTCTACTGCGTGATCGAGGGCGACCTCGAGATCACCGGCAACAACGTGAGCTTTGCGCTGTGCGAGGTCTGGGGTGAAGTGCGGATCCTCGGCAACAACGCCGTGTTCGTCTCGAACGTGGTGTCGGGCGATCAGCCGATCTCCGGCGTCAACCTGCGCTGCAACGACAACTTTCGCTTCGTCGACAGCGACGACGATGGCGTCGTGGACGACGACGAGATCGGCGAGTCGATCGCCTGCGAGTCGCGCGATGACGTGGTCGTCGACGATCCGAATCTGATGCCGTAGCCGCGACTGCAGCGAGCTGCGAAAACACGAAACCCGGTGACGGCTCTCGCGAGCTGCGCACCGGGTTTTGTTTGGAGCTTGGAAGCTCGCTCACTCACTTAGCGAGGCAGGTTATGCGCGCGGGCGGGGGCGTTGGGCTGGCTTGCTCTTGGCGGTCTCTTCACCGTCCGACTTGGTGCTCTCGGCTTCGGTCGTGGCGGCTCCCACTGGCGCGGTGATCAGGCCCTTCTGGATCAGCACGCCGCGCTCGATCTCCGCCAGCATCTCGGGGCGCTCTTTGATGTACATGCGCGCGTTGTCGCGGCCTTGGCCGATGCGCTCGCCCTTGTAGCTGAACCACGAGCCCGACTTCTCGACCACGCCGATTTCGGACGCGAGGTCGAGCACGTCGCCGCTGCGGCTGATGCCCTCGTTGAACAAGATGTCGAACTCGCAGGTGGCGAACGGCGCGGCCAGCTTGTTCTTGACCACCTTCACGCGCGTGCGGTTGCCGATCGCGAGCTCGCCGACCTTGATCGCGCCGACGCGACGCACGTCCAGGCGCACGCTCGAGTAGAACTTGAGCGCGTTGCCGCCGGTCGTGGTCTCGGGCGAGCCGAACATCACGCCGATCTTCATGCGGATCTGGTTGATGAAGAACAGCATCGTGTTGGAGCGATGCACGTTGCCGGTGAGCTTGCGCAGCGCTTGGCTCATCAGGCGGGCCTGCAAGCCGACGTGGCTGTCGCCCATCTCGCCTTCGATCTCGGCCTTGGGCACGAGCGCGGCGACCGAGTCGACCACGATCATGTCGACCGCGCCCGAGCGCACGAGCGTGTCGGCGATCTCGAGCGCTTGTTCGCCGTAGTCCGGCTGCGAGACCAGCAGCTCTTCGGTGTTCACGCCGAGCTTGCGCGCGTAGCCGATGTCGAGCGCGTGCTCTGCGTCGATGAACGCCGCGACGCCGCCCTTCTTTTGGCACTCGGCGATCGCGTGCAGGGTGAGCGTGGTCTTGCCGCTCGACTCCGGACCGTAGATCTCGATGATGCGGCCCTTCGGGTAGCCGCCGACGCCGAGCGCCAAGTCGAGCGAGAGCGAGCCGGTCGAGCTGGTCTCGACGGGCTGCGCTTCGCGCGCGCCGAGCTTCATGATCGCGCCTTTGCCATAGGACTTCTCGATCGATGCCAGTGCCAGATCGAGCGCTTTGCCGCGGTTCTCTTCGGTCGCCATCGGTTCCTCAGTTTCTCAAGAGCTCTCTGCGAGGCTCGTAAATGATTCGGCCAGTACTACTGAAAACTAGTTCGTTGAGTCACGACACACGCGTCAAGCTTGATCACGTGTGAACAGGTTTTCGGCTGAGGTGCTCGGACGTAGCACGCGCGATCAGCTCGAGCGCGACGTACGCGGAGAGCACGCGTACGCGGTTGCGTTCGCCGCTCAGTTGTCTGCGTTCTGCAAAGGTTTTTTGGCCGCGCACCGCTAACCCGAAGCACACGGTTCCGACCGGTCTCGAAGCGGATCCCCCGCCCGGCCCCGCGACGCCGGTGATGCTCACAGCCAGATCTGCGCCCGACTTTTCGAGCGCTCCTTCGGCCATCGCGGCGGCGACCTCGACGCTCACCGCGCCGTGTTGCTCGAGCAGCTCCGCGCTCACGCCGAGCAACCCGCGCTTGGCCGTGTTCGCGTACACAACCGCGTCGAGCACGAAGTAGGCGGAGCTGCCCGCTGGATCGGTGAGCAGCTTGCCCAGCATGCCGCCCGTGCATGACTCCGCGAGCGCGAGCTTGAGGCCGGCATCGGTGAGCAGCTTGGCGACGTGCGCGGGGTAGCTCTCGTGCCGACCGCCGTACGCGTGATGGCCGAGCAGATCGCGCGCTTGGGTCGCGACCTCTTGGGCGAGCGCGATCGCGGCCGCTTCGTTTTCGGCGCGCGCATGCACTTTCACTTCGATTTCAGGGAACTGCGCGCGGTAGCCGATGGTTATGCCCGACTTGCTGGCGCTGCCCTTCGGACTGGCGAGCGGGTCAATGCTCGCGAGCCGCTCCGCCACCTCCGACTCAGGCAGGCCGACCACACGCAGATGGATCTGATGAGTCGTGCGTTGCACCCGGTGCGCGAGGTCGGGCACCAGATAGGTCTCGAACAGATGCTGCATCTCGACCGGCGGACCAGGCAGGAAGTAGCTCTCGGCTTGGCCGATCCGCACCGCGAAGCCGGGCGCGGTGCCGACGCTGTTGTCGAGCACACGCGCGCCCTCGGGCAGGTCCGCCTGCTTGGCGTTGATCGCCGGCATGACCCGGTTGTGCTTCTTGAAGCGATCCTGGATGCGCTGGAGCGTCCCCGCATGACGCACGAGCGGAACGCCCATCACCTGGGCGACCACCGCGGAGGTCAGGTCGTCGCTCGTCGGGCCGAGGCCGCCGGTGCAAACCACGAGCTTGACCTCGCGACCAAACCTAGCGAGGGTGCTTGCGATTCGCTCGGAATCGTCCGGAACGACCGCGTGCTCGATGACCTCGAAGCCCAGCTCGGTGAGGCGTTCGGAAAGCCAAGCGGCGTTGCCGTTCACCAGCTCGCCGCGGGTGAGCTCCGTACCAGTTGCGAGTAAGGCGGCGCGCATGGGGACTGAGCGTATGAGCAGGTATGTGACTCGTCAAGACTTTCGACTCGCACTCTTCAAAGGAAACATCCCGATGATCGATCGAGCCTCAGGCAACCGACCCCGTGGGTCAGAGCTTCGCGCGTACCTCGCGCTGCTTTGCGCGACCGCGCTAGTCGGTGTGAGCGCCTCCGCGTTCTCGCAACCGCCAGCGGTCACCCTTCCGGCAACGCCGACTTCTTCCGCGCCCGCCGCTGCTGCGGTGCCCGCGCCCGCCGCCAAGCCTGCGCCGACCGCCGCACCGGCTGCGGCTCCCGCTGCAACGCCCGCTGCAGCTGCGCCCGCCGCATCGGCCACGCCGACCGCGAGCAGCGTGAAGCTCCCGATCCTGCGCGACAAGCTCGCGAACGGCCTGCGCATCGTGATGAGCCCGGACCACAGCGTCCCGACCGTCGCGATCACCGTCTACTACGACGTCGGCTCGCGCAACGAAGCCAAGGGCAGCTCGGGCTTCGCGCATCTCTTCGAGCACATGATGTTTCAAGGCTCCGAGAACGTGGGCAAGGGCGAGCACTTCCAGCTGGTCATGAACCGCGGCGGCTCGATGAACGGCACCACGAGCCACGACCGCACCAACTACTACCAGACGATGCCGAGCCACGAGCTCGAGCTTGCGCTGTGGCTCGAAGCCGATCGCATGCGCTCACTCGCGATCACGCAGGAGAACTTCGAGAACCAACGCCAGACGGTCATGGAGGAGCGGCGTCAGAGCTACGACAACCGTCCGTACATGCAGTCGATGCTGCGCATCAACGAGCTCGCCTACGGCGAATACTTTCCGTACGCGCACAGCACGATCGGCGACATGCAGGACCTCGTGAACGCGCAGCTTCCGGCGGTGCAGCAGTTCTTCGAGATGTATTACGCGCCCAACAACGCCGTGATCAGCCTCGCAGGCGACTTCGATCCGGCACGCGCGAACAAGCTGATCAGGAAGCTGTTCGGCGACATCCCCTCGGGGGTGACGCCGCCGTACACGCCGGGAACGCTCGCGCCGCAGACCGCGGAGCGCGTCGAGTCGATGCAGGATCCGCTCGCCGAGCTGCCCGCCTTCCACATCGACTATCACATCCCCGCCGACCGCGAGCCCGACCACTATCCGCTCGACATCTTGTCGATCGTGCTCGGCGACGGTGAGTCTTCGCGGCTCTATCAAAAGCTCGTGAAGGGCGAAGAGCTGGTGCAAGAGATCGAGGTCTCGACCGACGGCCGTCGGGGACCGGACCTGATGGCCTTTTGGGCGATCATGGCCAAGGGCAAGAAGGCCACCGAAGCGCGCAAGCTGATCTACGCCGAGCTGCAGAGCATCGCGGACAAGGGCATCACGCAGCGCGAGCTCGAGAAGGCCAAGAACCGCATTCGCTCGAGCTTCATCATGAGCTTGCAGAGCAACCAAATGCGCTCGATGCGCGTCGGCGAGTTCGAGCTGTACTGGGGCGACGGCAACCTGTTGAACACGGAGGCCGATCGTTACTTGTCGATCACCGCCGCCGATGTGCAGCGCGTGGCCAAACTATATTTCGCGGCCGCAAATCGCACGGTGCTGGACGTCGTGCCCGCACCCGGCCAGCCGCAAGCCACGCGCGCGGGCGCGGCGAGCAAGACCGAATCGTTTGCAGCAGTCGGAGGAAAGCCATGAGTCGCGCGATGAAGCTTCTCGTGTTGTGCTCGCTCGCGCTCGTCTTGAGCTGCGCGACGACCAGCACGCAACAACCGCCCGCAGCCGGTGCATCGCAGGACTCGACCCAGGTGGTGGTCGAGCGCTTCGACGTGCCGAAGAAGGCGCCGCCACCCGAATCGGGCAAGCGCGCCGAGGTGCGCTTCCCGGCGATCGCGCGCGCGACCACCGCGAGCGGCCTCGAGCTCAACACGGTCGAGATGCACACGCTGCCGATCGTTAAGATCAAGCTGGTCGTGAAGTCGGGCAGCGCGAGCGACCCCGAGACGATGCCGGGCATGGCGGACCTGACTGCCGCGATGCTCAAAGAGGGCACTTATAAGAAGAGCAGCGCGAAGCTCGCCGAAGCCGTGGACTTCCTCGGCGCGCAGCTCAACGTGGGCAGCGACGAAGACACGCTCGTGATCGACTTTCAGGCGCTTACCGAGCAGCTCGACACCGCGCTCGACTTGGTCGCCGAGGTCGCGCTCCAGCCGGCGTTCTCACAGGACGAGCTCGACAAGCTCAAGAAGCGCGAGCTGGTGCGTTTGTCGCTCCAGAGCCAGGACCCGCAGTTCTTGGCCGAGCGCGAGTTTCGCGCGGCGCTCTACGGCAAGCACCCGTACGCGCACGTCGACACCACGCCGGCGGTGGTGCGGCGCGTGAAGCGCCAGGATCTGATCCGCTGGCACAAGCGCGCGTTCGTCCCCAGTAACGCCTTCTTGGTCGTGACCGGCGACGTCACCCCGGAGCGCGTGAAGGCGGCCGCCGAGCGCGTGTTCGGCGCGTGGAAGGGCAAGCCGGTGGCTGTCTCGACCGCTGCGCCGACCGCGACGCCCGAAAAGGCTGCCCGCCGCGTGATCATCATCGACCGCCCCGAGTCGGTGCAGTCGATGATCTACTACGGCAACCTCGCGATCCCGCGCGGCGATGCCGACTTCATCCCGCTGACGGTCGCGAACCAAGTGCTGGGCGGCTCGGCGACTTCGCGGCTGTTCATGGACCTGCGCGAGAAGCGCAGCCTGACGTACGGCGCCTACAGCGATGTCGAGGAGCACGTGCAGGTCTCGCCGTTCCTCGCGACCGCGGCGGTGCGTACCGATGTCACCGCTGAAGCGGTCGCCGCGTTTACCGAGCACCTCGATCGCATCATCCAAGAGCCGGTGGCAGCCAGCGAGCTGGCGGACGCGAAGCGTTTCCTGACCGATCGCTTTCCGTTGCGCATCGAGACCGCGGGCAAGATCGCTCAGCTCGTGAGCGAGCTGCGCGTGTTCGGTTTGCCCGACGAGTACTGGGACCGCTTCCGCGGTGAGATCGAAGGCGTCACCGCCGAAGCCGCGCTCGCGGCAGCGAAGCGGCACGTGCGGCCGAGCGAGAGCTTGCTGGTGGTCGTCGGCAAGGCCGCCGCGTTCAAAAGCGCGCTCGAAAAGTACGGCCCGGTCACCGTGGTCGACACGAATCGAAACGTGTTGGTGCAGGCCAAGTCACAATCGACAGCGCAGACGGCGACTCCGCCGGTCGCGCCTGAGGGAGCGGCTCCGGCGCCTGCAAACCCGGTGAGCCCTACGCTACCGACGAGCGCTCCGCCCACAAACGCTGCTACAACCGTCCCGGCACAGCCGGCGCCCGCGCCCGCTAAACAACCTTAGACTAGGAGCGCAAACGTGTGCGGCATCGTTGGGTACGTTGGTGATGCGGACGCGGCCCCGATCTTGGTCGATGGGCTGCGGCGCCTCGAGTACCGCGGCTACGACTCCGCAGGGCTTGCGGTGCATGACGGCCAGCGCGTGCGCATCCTGCGCGCGGTCGGCAAGCTGCGCGAGCTCGAGCTTGCTCTGAGCAAGACGCCGCTCGCGGGCAAGCTCGGTATCGGTCACACGCGCTGGGCGACGCACGGCAAGCCGACCGAGGTGAACGCGCATCCGCACGTCGCCGGCCACATCGCGCTGATCCACAACGGCATCATCGAAAACCACATGCCGCTGCGCGCGCGCTTGGTCGCAGCCGGCGTGAAGATCTTGAGCGATACCGACACCGAGATCGTCGCGCACTTGGTCGACGAACAGGTGAAGACCGGTCTCGCGCTCGAGCCGGCGGTGCGCAAGGCGCTCGCGCAGGTCGAAGGCGCGTACGCGATCGCCGTGATCTCCGAGAAAGAGCCCGATCGGATCATCGTCGCGAAGAACGCCTCGCCGCTCGTGCTCGGCATCGGTGAAGGCGCGATGCTCTGCGGCAGCGACATCCCCGCGCTGCTCCCATACACGCGCCGCATGATCGTGCTCGAGGACGGCCAATTCGCCGTGCTCACTAAGCTTGGCGCGGTGGTCACGACGCTCGACGGCAAGCCGGTCGATCCCGAGATCCGCACCATCGATTGGTCGCCGGTGATGGCCGAGAAGGCCGGCTTCAAGCACTTCATGCTCAAGGAGATCTTCGAGCAGCCGCGCGCGATCGAAGACACGCTGCGCGGGCGCTTGGATCGCGAAGCCGGCGACATCTCGATGGCCGAGGTCGGCCTCTCGCCGGAAGACGCGACGCGCATCGATCGCGTGGTGCTGGTCGCGTGCGGCACGAGCCACCACGCCGCGCTGACCGGGCGCTACTACCTGGAGAAGCTCGCGAAGATCCAAGTCAGCGTCGAGCTGGCGAGCGAGTTCCGCACGCGTGAGCCGGTGATCGGGCCGCGCGACTTGGTGATCGCGATCAGCCAGTCCGGCGAGACGCTCGACACGCTGCAAGCCGCCAAGCTCGCGAAAGAACGCGGCGCGCGCATCCTCGCGATCGCGAACGTGATGGGCAGCGCGATCCCGCGCATGGCCGACGCTGAGCTGTACACGCGCGCCGGCCCCGAGATCGGCGTCGCATCCACCAAGTGTTTCTCCGCGCAGGTGATCGCGCTATTGATGCTGTCGGTCGCGCTCGGCCGCGCTCGCGGCGCGCTCTCCGCAGAACGCGCGCGCTCGCTGGTCGAGGACATGGCGCGCTTGCCGCACTTGATGCGCGACACGTTGCAAGGCGTGCGTCAGCTGGTGCTCTCGCTCGCGCGCCGCAACCTCGATGCGCGTGACGTGCTCTTCCTTGGCCGCGGGCTGTCGTTCCCGATCGCGCTCGAAGGCGCGCTCAAGCTCAAAGAGATCTCGTACGTGCACGCCGAGGGATACGCCGCCGGCGAGATGAAGCACGGCCCGATCGCCCTAATCGACAGCTCGGTGCCGGTGGTGGTGCTCGTGCCGCACGACGAGTGCCGCGAGAAGAGCCTGAGCAACCTTCAAGAAGCCAAAGCGCGGGGCGGACGCATTCTCGCCGTGTGCAGCGAGGGCGACGAAGAAGTGCGCTCGCAAGCTGACGACGTGATTGAAGTGCCGCGCTGCGCGAGCGAGCTCACGCCGTTCGTGACCGTGCTGCCGCTTCAGCTCTACGCGTATTACGTCGCGGACCTCAAAGGCACCGACGTCGACCAGCCGCGCAACCTCGCGAAGACCGTTACGGTCGAGTAGATGTTGCAAGGAGCACGCATCGCGGTGGTCGTGCCCGCGTTCAACGAAGCGCGGCACATCGTCGCGACCCTCGCGAGCATTCCGAGCTTCGTCGACGACGTATTCGTGATCGACGATGCGAGCACCGATGCGACGGCCGAGCGCGCGCGCGCCGCGCAGGACGCACGCGTGCAGGTCCTGCAGCATCCGCGCAACCGTGGGGTCGGCGGCGCGCTCAAGACGGGTTACCGCGCAGCCTTTGGGCACGGCGCCGACGCGGTGGTGGTGATGGCCGGCGACGGCCAAATGCATCCAGGGGATTTGCCCGCGCTGCTCGCGCCGGTGCTCGGCGGCGACGCGCACTACGTGAAGGGCGATCGGCTCTCGCATCCCGAGGTGCGCGCGCGCATGCCGAAGCTGCGCTTCTTGGGCAATCACACGCTCAGCTTCCTGACGCGTTTGTGCACGGGGCTTGCCGTGCGCGACTCGCAGTGCGGCTACACGGTGCTCAGCCGTGCCGCGGGCTCGCGCGTCGCGCTCGATTCGCTTTGGGAAGGCTACGGCTATCCGAACGACCTGCTCGCGGCGCTCGGCCGGCACGGGCTCTCGGTGCGCGACGTGGTCGTGCGGCCGGTGTACGCCGATGAAGTGAGCGGGATCGGCGTGCGCCATGCGCTGGTGGTGATCCCGTTCCTGCTCATGCGTGCGCTGGTGCGGCGCGTGGCGCGGCAGTGGTGGATCGAGCCGGCTACGAGCAGCTTCGAGAACGCGCCCTAACACACCGCGTGAGCAACCGTGCGAGACTCGCGCGCGCGTGCGCATCGGTCTCCTCACGACGAGCTTTCCGCGCTTTGAAGGCGACATCGCAGGCTCCTTCGTGCTCGGCTTCGCGCGCGCGCTCGTGCAGCGCGGCCACAGTATTTGCGTGCTCGCACCCGAGCCGCCCGTCGAGCAGGCCGCGCCCGTGTGGCCTGCGATCGAGACGCGTTACGTGCGTTATGTGCGGCCGCGCAGCCTCGCGACCACGTTCTACGGCGCGGGCGTGCTCGACAACGCACGCGACATCCGCGCCTGGCCGGGCCTTGCGACGTTCGCGCCCGCGCTGCTCGCGGCGGGCGCGCGTGAGCTCTCGGATTGCGATGCGCTGGTAAGCCATTTCGGCTTGCCTTGCGGCCTGGTCGCAGGTGCGCTGCGCCGCGGTCGTCCGCATCTCGCGGTGCTGCACTCGGCGGACTTGCACGTGCTCGCGCGCATGCCCGGACGCGCCTTGCTCGCGAGCGCGCTCGCGCTCGGAGCGCATCACCTGACCTGCGTCTCGGAAGCGCATCGCGCAAAGCTGATCGCGCACTTGCCGAGTGCGGTCGCGTCGCGCGTCTCCGATCGCGTGCACGTGCAAGCGATGGGGGTCGACACGGCCACGCTCGCGCTCGCGGGTGCTCCGCACGCGCGGCAGGAGGCTCGCGCGGCGCTCGGCGTGCGTGGCTTCACGCTGCTTACGCTCGCGCGCCTCGTTCCGGTGAAGGGCTTGTGCGAAGCGCTCGACGTGCTCGCACGCCGCCCCGACATCGAATGGGTGATCGCAGGCGACGGCCCGCTGCGCGCTGAGCTCGAGGCTCGTGCAGCGCGCGCTCGGCGTGATCACAGCGCGCGCATACGGCTGGTCGGCGAGGTTCGCGGCCCGCAGAAGGCTCGATGGTTGGCCGCAGCCGATGCGTTTCTGCTGCCGTCGCGCGTGCTCACTTCCGGTCGTACCGAGGGCATGCCGCATGCGCTGCTCGAGGCGATGGCGGCGGGACTGCCCGTCATCGCCTCGAATGTCGGAGGCGTGCGCGAGCTGGTGCACGATCGCGAAAACGGTCTGCTGTTCGACTCCGAGTGGCCCGACAGCTTGCTCGCCGCGCTCGACGCGCTCACCAGCAGCCCACAGCTCGCGACTACGCTTGCGCAGCGGGCGAGTTACACGGCGCAGCCGTATGACTGGCGATCGATCGCACCCCGACTCGAAGCTTGGCTTGAATGACGAGCAGCTCGGATAAGCTCATCGCGGTGACGAACCCAAGGGCTCTGCTGCTCGGCTGTGCCTTACTCGCGCTGAGCGTGGTCGCTGTGTTCGGTCGCGTCGTCGAGTTTCCGTTCATCGCGTTCGATGACGCCGAGCTGATCGTGCGCAACCCGCTCGTTCATTCGGCCGACGTCGCCTTCGCGGATCAGCTGATTACGCCCACGGTCGGCTACGTAGTTCCGGTCACCATTGCACTGGAACGCGCGCTGTTCGCGTTCTCAAACGGTGCGCCGTGGTCCTTTCACGCGATGGCGCTCGCGCTCCACGCCTTGTGCGTGTGCCTCGTGTACGCGTTCTGTTTGCGCCTGGGCGCTCGCGCACTGCCCGCGTTCGCGGCGGTCGCGTTGTTTGCGATGCACCCACTGGTCGTGCAGCCGGTCGCGTGGGCGATCTGTCTCAAAGACCTGCTCATGGCATGCTTTGCGTTCGGCGCCGTGCACGCGTTCTGGACCGCGTTGCACGCAGCGCCACAAACCGAGCAGGGTGAGGCCTCAAGCGATCGCGTTGCCCTCGTGAGCGCGGTCGTGGCCGTGCTGCTCGCGCTGCTCTCGATGCTCAGCAAGCCGACCGCGACCTTGCTCGGGATGGTCTTCGTCGCTGCGGTCTTCGTGCGTCATCGCGAGCCGGCATTCGTGCCGCGCTCGACGCGGCTCGCCGCACTCTTGACCGCGGGAGGCGGTGTGCTGATCGGCTTCATCAGTCGCATCGCGCACGACGCGCACATGGGGGTCGAGCGAGTCGCGGGTTGGACGCCTTGGTTTCCACTCAGCGTGCTCGGCCGGCACGTCGCGCACGTGGTTGCACCCGGCAATCTGCTCGTGCTCTATCCCGAGCCGCCGGGGACCCCCGACGTCTACGCGTGGCTCGGCGTCGCCTGTGTGCTCGCGTGGCTCGGCTTGATCTTCGTCGCTCGCCGCTCGAGCGGAAGCGTCCTGCTGCTCGCGCTGGTAGCCGCGCTGTACTTACCCGTCAGCAATTTGCTGCCGTTCGGCCGCGTGATGAGCGACAGTTATTTGTACGTTCCGCTCGCGGCGCTGAGCGCGCTGCTCGCGCTGCAGATCGATCGGCTCGCTTCGAGCATGACTCGTTTCGTGCCGCGTGCGCGCGTCGTGTTGGTGGCGAGCCTCTTGGCGCTTTCACTCGTGCTCGCGCTTTCGTCCTATCGGCAGCTGCCGCGATATCGCGGCGGCGATGCGCTCTGGGGACCGGTGGTGCGCGCGTATCCAGGGCTCTATCGCGCGCACAAGCTCTACGCCGACGAGCTCTTGCTGCGCGGCGACCCGGAGCGCGCGGCCAAGCGCTTCGTGCACGCGTTTTCGCTCGACTACGACCCCAACGACCTGCTCGAGCTCGGCTCGCTTCTCAGCATCGCAGGTCGCATCGCCGATGCTGAATGCGTGCTCATCGAAGCGACGTTGCTAGGCACCAAGCCCGGCTACGCCGCGTTCAACTACGCCGTGTTGCTCGCATTCAACGCGCGCTACGCGACGGCCTATCCTGCCATCGCAAAGACCCTTCTCACCGACGTCGAGCGCTTGCGCAGGGCCGGCAAGCTCGCGTTTCCACCGCCGATCGTGACGGGGCTGCACGCTCGACTCACAGAGCTCGGCTCGATCGAGGCCAGCATGCCGCCCTGGCCGATGCGCAACTGCCCGGTGCTGAAGCGTCCTCGCTGAGACCGCTCCAGCGACGACGCCGGTTACATTTGTACGCGGCGCGTACCCTTGGGCGGCGCGAACTTGAACGAGCTTGCGTCGACCTTGCCGTTGAACTTGAGGCCGGTGAAATCGAAGCGATTGCGATTTCCGCTCGAGTCCACGATCAACAACCGCCGCACCAATCCGCGCACCGCGGCGGCGCGCTCGACGTAGAACAAGATGCGATCGAAGTGCGGCGTCGGCGTCTTGGGGCGCAGCTCGAGCACGTCGCCGGTCGTGAAGCCTTCTGTCGATGCATCGAGCAAGCGAAACGTGAAGTCGTCCTCGAGCTTGCCTGTGCCCATCAAGAACGCGAGCGCTTGCGGGAGCTGCGCTTGCGCGATCGTTTGCTCGATCACTTGGCCGGGCTCGCCGTCTTCACCCGGCTCGAACACAGTGAGCGACTTGCCCGAGCTCGCGATCACCTTGCCGCTCGGCTTCTCGTAGTCCCAGCGCATCATGCCGGGCTTCTTGAACACGACGCGACCCGCGGAACGATCGGTTCGCTTGTAGAGCTTGTTCACGTACGTCTGATGGAAGGTCGCGCTGACGTCGAGCGTTTGGTCGTAGAACGCTTGCACTGCTTGCGCGACCGCGCGTGCCGCATCGCTGTGGTGCGCGACCACGGGCGCAACGGGCGCAGGAGCTGCGGGCTGAGCGACGGCGGGCTGAGCGACCGAATGCCCCGCGCCGAAGATCGCCCCGCACGTGATGAGCCCGATGACTGCCAATACGCTTTGCGTGCCCTGCTTGCTCGATCCCACGTTGCCTCCTTCGTCCACTGTGCTCGCGTCTGGAGAGAGCGACTCGTCGCGACCCCATCCTGATTCACCCGGCTCTTCAACCCGTGCCGGCGTGCCGGCGTTCCCAAGGGCTGGAATTTCCGAGAATCCGACCCAATCGCGGTGCGGGGTTATGCGACCGAATCGCGGCCCCGGTCAATTCGGCCCCCAACACCATGTTTCAAGCTCGGATCGATCGCGGGCGAGCGTTGCGATCGCAGATTTCGTTTGCGAGCCTGATCGCGCGGAGCTTGGACCCAGATTGGCTTAGCGACTCGAAGTCAGCGCCACCTGAAACCAGCGAGGGAACGCATGCGACAGCGAAAGAGCAATCCGGACGCCTTGGTCGGTCGACTTCAACGCAAGCACGGCGATTTGGCCGATCGCGTCGCGACCTTGGACAGTCGCCCGCATCTCTTGACTTCGGATGAAGCCGAGCTCGGCTCGCTCAAGCGCGAAAAGCTCGCTGCGAAAGATGCGCTCGACGCGCTCCGCGTGATCGATCGCGACTAGCGTCACGACCGCAACAACAACTAGCCCCCGACGGGAGCCGCGCTCCCCGGCGAGTACATCACCGGCGCCGAGCCGCCGGGACCCAGCGCTTCGAGCGTGCGTTCGAGCACCGGACGCCAGGGCGGCGGTATGTCCGCGGGGTCGTCGCTGAACAGCACTTGCGCCAGCGCGAGGTAGTGAAGGGCGTCGGCGCGCTGGCCCAACCGAAACGCGCTCATACCGCGCAGATAATAGAATCGCGCGCGCTCACCCGCGGACATCGTAGGCAGCTCGGCCTCGAGGCCGTCGAGCCATGCTGCGGCCTGCTCGTAGCGGGCGTCGCGATACAGGCTCTGTGCGGCGAGCAGATCGGTGTGGGGCGAGGTGCAGGCCGAGAGCGCCAGTACGCAGAGGCCGCGGAAAATGAGAGCGCGCACGCGCGCAGGATAGCCGCGAATCGCGTCGAACCGCGACGACGTTGATAGCGCGCGAGGATCGTCGCGCGCGAGAGCTTGCTAGAAAGGCAAAAAGGACCCCGGCGTGTTCGCCGATGGGTCCTTCGTGCCGAATCGCGGAGCTAAGACTGAAGCCGAGCCAATCGAGATGAAGCTCAAACGAGACAAGCTAGGAACAAGTTACGAGCTGAACAGCGTTGGCCAAGTGAGCACAAGCGAAGTTGGCAAAGCGAAGTTGGCAAAGCGAAGTTGGCAAACAGAGCGCGCGAGAAGCAGACAAAAGAAAGCGTTCAGTCAAAGCCAAGAACCCACGCGCGCTGTGCCGAGAGCTGAAAAAAGAAGTTAGTAAAAAGCGTCAGGCTAAGAGCGAAAGAGCTAAGTCGAGATAAGCCAAGCCAGCCGATGTCAGCCCCTCTTCGCAACGCTTGTGCCAGCGCTCGGCGCCTTTGATTTCTTTCGAGAAGCTCGATCAGGAGCTGTGTGATTCCAGCTACTTGCGGGCTCGACATTCGTTCGATCCCACAGTGTTATGGGTCTCGATCGCCGCGTCTGGGGGTTGGTTCAGAGCTTGGGCTCGGCGCTTCATCTGACATCCGTGTCGCGACGAACGATGAAGTCGTTCACTCGCTTGCACAGTTAGATTTTTGCACAGTGCATCCGGGTCGCGTGCGCTCGGAGGAGCCGGGGTATGCTTCGCCCCGTGTCGTCGGCCAGCGATGCCGCGCCCGGGACCCCAACGGACGCGAGTCCACCGGAGCCTGCGAAGCGCTCTGAGTCGCGGCGCGAGTCGGGTGAAGTGCCGATCGTCGAGATCGCGAGCCCAGTCGAGCCTGTCATTCCGCTCGAAGACCGCGTGCGTCGGCCCACGCCCGCGATCGGACAGGCGAGCGCGCCGCGTCCGCCGGTGCTCGCATCGGAAGCGTTGCGCCGCGATCTCACGCCCGCGACGCCTGCGCCACGCGCCACGCGTCGCGTAGCGGTGTTGGTGGGCATTCTCGGCGCCGTACAGACGATCTCATTGGCGGGCGCGCAGGGCGTTGCCATTCCGTTGGCGGGTGCGTTCGCCGCGCTGGCTGCGCTTGGGCTCGTGCCGATGGCGTACGTGTCGCGTGCCGCGGCGCTCGCGACGGTCGCCGGTGCGGGGCTCGGCGTGGCGTCGTTTGCCGAGGTTGCCGAGACGCACCGGGTCGAGCCGCTCGTGCTCGCCGCCGGGGTGACCACGCTCGCGGCTGCGCTGCTGTTTCGCGCCTGGCATCGCGCATCGTGGCTCTCGCGGGCGCTCGTCGCGCTCGGCATCGTGGTGTGCGCAGGCTTTCTCACGATGAGCCAAACCCTGCAGCGGCTGCCGATCGTCGACCCGTCGTGGCAGACGTGGTTGCCCCAGGTCTTGCAGCTCGTGCTCGTGCTGCTCCTGCTCTTGAGCCTGCTCGCGTTCATGGACGCGAGGTCGACCGGCGGCTGCGACGCGTGGGCCGTCTGCATCGTGGGTTGGTACGTCTGGTTTGGCGCGGTCGAGATGCTCGCGGTGCGATATCCGGCGACGGCATCGCAGATCGCGACTGGGCCTGCGGGCACGGTCGCTGCGCTGCACGTGGCCGCACCCTTGCTCACCGGAATGCTGGCGCTCTCACTGGCTCAGATTTGGGCTGCTCGCGCTGCGGCCCGCACCGCGCAGTGAGCAGGCGTACTAGTTTCCGACGAAGCGGGGCCAGGCGGCGAGCAACACGACCAGGCACACGCGGCCTCGGTCATCCCGCGCTTCGCCGATGCCGACGTCGGTGAAGCCGCGCTCGAGCAACGTCATGCGGTGCGAGGGACTTTGCAGCATGCGAGCCAATGCGCTTTGCGCATCGCGGTCGCGGGCGATTGTCTCTCCTACGCGCCGCGCGACCACGCCTTGTGCCCGCAATCGCGCTTCCGGATCGGCGCCTGGCTGGAGCTCGTGCGCGATGCGGCCCTCGGCGCACACGCGCTGCGCGTGCGCGTCCGCGGCTTGGTCGAGCAGCGTATGCGCGCGCAACGTGCGCAGCCCCGCGTCGCCGCGCGCGATCGCGAGCTGGCTAAGCGGCTCCAGATCAGGCGCCGTCAACAGCGCCTCTTTGTTCTGCGCATCGAGCTTGCCGAGCACGCGCTCTGCGAGCGGCCGCGGCCCGGCCGGCCCTTTGGCGACCAGCTGCACGCGCACGGGTCGCGGCAGATCCGGATCGATCGAAACTCCGGCTGCGAGCTGCCGCCGGGACAGCTCGATGCGCTGCGATCCGCCTGCGCCATCGACCACCACGAGCGACGGCTCTGCAAAGCCTTCCGCGAGCGTCCCGCGCACGACCGGATCCTTGCCCGAGATCGGCGCCAGCGTTCCGGCGCGCGGCGCGAGCAAGAACAGCTGACCATGCTCGGATTGCGCCGCACCGCACGCGAGCGGCGAGTCCGCACGCGCCTGCGTTTCCGTCAGCCAGCGCACGTACGGCGTGCCGCTCTGCCCGCTGGTCGCGCCGCTCGAAGGCGCCACCGTGTAGAGCGCTCGAACCAACACCGCATCCGACCCCGCCCGCCGCACCGCGATCGCAAGATCATCGTCATTCGGCGCGTGCCCTTCCAGAAGCAGCTCCGCCGCCGCCTCCGACAGCGCCGATTCATCCACACAAGTCGCTGGCGGCGCGGGGGCGCTAGCTGGCGGTTTCTCCGCCGCGGCACCGACCGGCCAACCCAGAAGCACGCATAGAGCTAGACGTCGCACGCGTCGAGCCTAGTTGCGCCCGACCTCGCCGCGCCAATTCGCCGCCACGAGCCTCTGACTCAGGACACTAGAGTCTAGACCGACGCGGCTTCATCGCTGCGTAGATGGCAGCTCTTGTACTTCTTGCCGCTGCCGCACCAGCACGGATCGTTGCGGCCGACCTTCGGCTTCTCGCGCTTCACGGTTGAAGGTCGCGCGATTTCCGCAGCGCCGCTCGTACGCGGAACGCGTCGCCGGGGCGCTTCTTCGCCGTCGGTCTCTTCGTCGTCGCCTTCCTCCGAGGTCGCTGCCGCGGCGGCTGCGGCTGCGGCAACCTGCGCGTGGCTCGCTTGCATCTTCTGCGTGCGCGACTCGAGGCGCTTGCGGCGCTCTTCTTCGAGGCGCTGAACCTCATCTTCGCGCTCGATGACGAAGTGGAACATCTTGTCCACGACGCTCGCCTTGATGTTCTGCATCAGCTCGAGAAACAGCTCGAAGCCTTCGCGCTGATACTCTTTTTTCGGATCGCGCTGGCCGTAGCCGCGCAAGCCGATCGCATCGCGCAGGCCATCCATGTTCTGCAAGTGCTCGAGCCAGAGGTTGTCGATTTCTTGCAGGAAGAAGTTGCGGAACACGCGCAGGTACAAGAGCTCACCGACCTCGACCTCGCGCTTGTGGCGCACCGCTTCAACGTCGGAGTAGAGCTTGGTCGCGATCTCTTGGCGATTGACCAGGCCTTGCATGCCGCTTGCCGGCATCGCGAAGGTGTCCCCAAACGCCTTGGCCAGACCGTCGTAATCCCAGTCCTCGAAGTGCTTGGACTCGGAGCAGGCGTGGCCGACCATCGTGCCGATCACCTCGTCGTTCAGATCGAGCAAGCGTTCACGCTGCTCGGTGAGCGACAGCGAGACGATGTCTTTGAGCGCCTTCAAACAACCGGCCGCATCGTTTTGAAATGCGCGCAGCTCGGTCTTGCAGCCGAAGTTCACGTACACCGCTTGCTCGAGCTGCGCGGTGTTGATCTGCGTCAGCGCTTCGACCTTCTGCGCGAGCGCGGCATCGCGCCAGGCCTGCTGTTGCTCGGGCGTCGCATCGCGCTGCAGGCCCGGCGCGCCGCTCAGCTTCACGAAGCCTTCGAGCGGCGACGACACCAGCTCGAGGTAGTGCGGGTCTGCCGCGGCGACGCGCGTCACCGGGATGACTCCGCGATCGCGCTCAGCCTTCGTCGGCTCGGAGCGATACTCGCCGCTTAGAACTTGCTTGCGCAGCGCGTACACGCTCTTGCGCTGCTGGTTCATCACGTCGTCGTACTCGAGCATGTTCTTGCGAATGTCGAAGTTGCGTTCTTCGACCTTGGTCTGCGCGTTCTGCACGGCCTTGGTGACCCACGCGTGCTCGATCGGGATGTCTTCTTCCATCCCGAGCCGATCCATCAGCACTTGAATGCGGTCGCCCGCGAAGATGCGCATCAAGTCGTCTTCGAGCGAAAGATAGAATCGCGAGCTACCGGGGTCGCCCTGACGACCGCCGCGACCGCGCAGCTGGTTGTCGATACGACGCGACTCGTGGCGCTCGGTGCCCAGGATGTGCAGACCGCCGGCGGCGATCACTTCCTTCTTCTCTTCTTCGGCGCGCGCCTTGTAATGAACCGTCGCTTCTTCGACCGCCTTCGCCAGCGCTTCCGGATCGGCGCGCAGCGCTTCGTCCGCGGCTTGCAAGACCTCGAAGCGCGCGAGCATCTCCGGATTGCCGCCGAGCACGATGTCGGTGCCGCGACCTGCCATGTTGGTCGCGACGGTCACTGCGCCTTTGCGTCCAGCTTGCGCGACGACGTACGCCTCGCGCTCGTGCTGCTTGGCGTTCAGCACGTTGTGCGTGATGTTCTCGCGCGTCAGCAAACGCGAGACGGCGTCGCTCTTCTCGACGCTGGTCGTGCCGACGAGCACCGGTTGCCCGCGCTCGTGACACTCGCGCAGCTCAGCGACGACGGCTTTGAACTTCTCGCGCTCGCTCTTGTAGATGAGATCTTCGAAGTCGACGCGCACGACCGGGCGGTGCGTCGGGATGACCGAGACCTCGAGGTTGTAGATCTTGTGAAACTCGGACGCCTCGGTGTCGGCGGTGCCGGTCATACCCGAGAGCTTCTTGTACAAGCGGAACAAGTTCTGGAACGAGATCGTGGCGAGCGTCGCGCTCTCGTCCAAGATCGGCACGTTCTCTTTGGCCTCGACCGCTTGGTGCATGCCGTCGGACCAGCGACGACCCGGCAGCACGCGGCCGGTGAACTCGTCGATGATCAGCACGCGACCGTCTTCGGTCACCATGTACTGCTGGTCGCGCTTGTAGAGCGCGTGCGCCTGCAGGAGCTTCTGCAGGATGTGCAGCGACTCGAGGTTGACCGGCTCGTAGAGGTTCTCGACCTCGGTGAGCCCGCGCTTGAACAGCTCGCGCTGCGCGACCTCGATGCCTTCCTCGCTCAGCGTCACCGAGTTGTGCTTCTCGTCGACGGCGTAGTGCTCGTCCTTGCGCAGGCGCGGGATGATCTCGTTGATCTGGACGTACTTCTCACTCGCGGTGCGACCGCGACCGCTGATGATCAGCGGCGTGCGCGCCTCATCGACCAAGATCGAGTCGACCTCATCCACGATCGCGTAGTGCAGCTCACGCTGCACATAGTCGTAGATGCTGAACTTCATGTTGTCGCGCAGGTAGTCGAAGCCGAACTCGTTGTTCTGGCCGTACGTGATGTCGCAGCGGTACGCGCGCTTCTTGTTCGCATCGCCCTGCTGGCTGACGACCACGCCCGTCGACAGGCCCATGAAGCCGTAAAGCCGGCCCATCCACTCGGCGTCACGCTTTGCGAGGTAGTCGTTCACGGTGACGACGTGCACGCCTTTGCCTTCGAGCGCGTTCAAGTACGCGGCGAGGGTCGCGACCAGCGTCTTACCTTCGCCGGTCTTCATCTCCGCGATCTTGCCGCGGTGCAAAACCATGCCGCCGATCAGCTGCACGTCGTAATGACGCATGCCGAGCGAGCGCTTGCTGCCTTCACGGCAAGCGGCGAACGCCTCGGGCAGCACGTCGTCGATCGGCTCGCCCTTCTCAAGCCGCTCGCGCAGCGCGATGGTCACTGAGCGGAGCTCGTCGTCGCTCTTCTTCTGCATCGCCGGCTCGAGGCCGTTCACGGCCTCGACGAGCGGGCGCAAGCGCTTCATTTCGCGATCGTGCTTCGTGCCGAAAACCTTCTTGAGAATCGCGTCGAGCATGGAGGCGCAAAGGTCCGATCTGGGCTAATCCCGGGACGGTTTCTAGACGGGGGGCACGTACAGCGCAAGCTTGCCGGCGCCACCGTCGGTAGTGAGCGTGCGGGATCAGCAGCCAATCCACCGCCTCCCCGGTTCTATTCCCGGGAATCGCCCACTGCTAACCACTAACCGCGCGCGATCAAGTAGAGCGCGATCGCGAAGAACGCCAGCAAGACGCTGACCGCGACCGCCACCAAGCGCAGCGTCATACCGAGCTTGTCGCGCGCGAGGTTCTCGTGTCCGACGCCCGAGGCGCGCAGCACGCGTGTCGCCTCTTCCGAGCCGCGCAGGCCGCGTTGCACCAGCAGCAGCACCAAGCTCGCGGCCGCGAGCGCGATCACGATCAGCGCGAGCTTGCGGACCTCGCTGCGCTGCGCACGCGCGCGAGCTTGTGCGAGGGGGAAGCCGCTCGCCTTTGCGGGCAGCTCGTACACGCCATCGTCGAGCACCGCGAGCAAATAGCGGCTGGTCAGATCGAACGGCACGCTCGCTACGAGCTCGCGCGGATCGCGCTCGTCAGTGTCATCG